>DAOLIQ010000035.1:0-30018 GCA_035328465.1 Ignavibacteriaceae bacterium
ATTCGACATCAAACGAATCCTCTGATTTTTCTAACTCATTAACGACGTTAGCTGAATATTTTTCTTTTGTCTTAAGATTGGTTTCAAAATCAATTGCTGTTTGGTTAGACTCTTCAATAATTTCGATTGTTTTCTTATCCGTATCTAATCCAACAAGTATTCTAATTTTATCGATAGGTTCAAATGATTTATACAAGCGAAAGAATCCACTTGTACGAAAATATCCGACAAGAATATCAAAATATTGTGTGTCTTTAAGTGTAATAAGAAAACGATCTAGGAGAGTTGAGTTGAGTTCGTTTGTAAAGAAGGTTAAATCATTTTTATCAGGCATAATACTAACAATAGAATATTAAGTTGAATAGGTTTAAATTTTACACCAAATCAAAACCCTGCAGATTAAAGTGAAAGATTGTCATCGTATATCTATTTGTAAATCAACTGTATTAAAAATAATGAAATCTTTCATGAATAATAAAATAAATAAGCAATACTCATCAAACAGATTTAACGCATCAAATTATCCTTAAATATAATCTCAAAATATTTTTTAAGATTCATAGTCGGGATGTAGATTTCTCTGTATTCAAAGGTCCTAACTGATTAAATGGATTTCTTAGGCAACCACATATTTTTTCCCAACCTTTATACCTAATATTTTGAACTCAGAAACTTTTCAGAATAGGTAAGTGAACCCATTTTTATAAATAAGCTAAGAATTTCAAGTAATCCTTAACCCGGCAAGGATTTACGTCTCTTTCTTCCGTTTAGCGTTGCTACATCTAGTTTTCACATATGCTGGACAGGTACTGGCCTGCATTTATCAAACTGCTCTTGGCCTTTAATTCTTTTATTTATACGCTATTCATACGCTACTAATACGCTAATGATACGCTCCAATCTATCTCAAAAAAGCTTATAATGAGCTTAAGATATCGTCCAAATTATACCAAAAGCAATAAAAAATAGGCAGTGCAGCAAAATAAGAATTAATGACAGTGACTTGGTAAATTAGTTGGAATTATTTTTAGGGCGCAGTAAGATTAGCAGCTTAAGCACTTAATACCGTTTTAACATCATATTAGTTAATCAGCATCCATTAAAAAAGAACTGAATAAATTTTGTCTGATATTTAGAATATTAAATTTGTTAATACTGTTCGCGGCCAATCAGAAGTATTGCAGGAGGTAAAAATTATCCATACGAACCTCTATGTAAAATAGTCTTATTTGAGATTCCAAATTGAAAGGCAATGGCAATCATTAATTGGAAGTTAGGCACTGAATTCTTAATTTTATAAATTAAAAAGGATATTGAATGGATAGTTTTGTTGGAGTAGATTATTTTAATATTGAATCGCTCCTGAGTGGGGAAGAAATATTAGTACGCGATACAGTAAGGGATTTTGTTTCCCAGGAAATAATTCCGATAATTGAAAAATACAATCGAGAGTCAAAGTTTCCGCTTGAGTTAATACCAAGGATGGCAAGTCTTGGTATTTTTGGCCCAACCCTTCCTCAAAATTACGGCGGAGCAGAAATGAATAACGTAGCCTATGGTTTGGTAATGCAGGAATTAGAAAGAGGGGATAGTGGAATACGCAGTTTTGCTTCAGTTCAAAGCGCTTTAGTTATGTATCCAATCTTCACCTTTGGAAGTGAGGAACAGAAAGAAAAATGGCTCCCCTTATTAGCTAAGGGTGAAAAGATAGGGTGCTTTGGACTTACCGAACCGGATCATGGCTCAAATCCCGGTGGAATGGTGACAAAGGCAGTAAAAGTCGATGGTGGTTACATTCTAAATGGAGCAAAGATGTGGATTACTAATGGTACAATAGCGGATATTGCAGTTGTTTGGGCAAAGCTGGATGGGGTTGTTAAAGGCTTTTTAGTGGAAAAACATATGAAGGGTTTCACTGCTCCCGAAATGAAGGGTAAACACTCCCTTCGGGCATCAGTTACTTCTGAATTAGTCTTTGATAATGTTTTTATTCCAGAAGATAATTTATTACCTAAAACATCAGGTTTAAAGAATCCTTTAATGTGCTTAAATCAAGCAAGATACGGAATTGCTTGGGGTGTTGTTGGGGCAATGCTTGCCTGTTATGATTCTGCTTTAAATTATTCTAAAACAAGGATTCAATTCGGTAAACCTATAGCTTCTTTTCAAATGACACAGAGTAAACTTGTTTATATTTTAACTGAAATAACGAAAGCTCAACTATTAAATATACAGTTGGGAAGGTTAAAGGATAGAGGTGAACTAAAGCATACTCAGGTATCTTTAGCAAAACGTAATAATTGTGAAAAAGCTCTGGAAGTTGCGAGGGTTTCAAGAGAAATATTGGGAGCAAACGGAATATTAGACGAATACCCGATAATGCGGCATTCTGCAAATCTTGAAAGTGTTAAAACTTATGAAGGCACTCACGAAATGCATACTTTAATTATTGGTGAAGACATTACAGGGTTTAGTGCATTTGAATAAATAATCAACTGAGAGAATACTACGATAAATAATATTAAAGAGAATTTATTATGCTGAATAAAAAATTAATTGAAGAAGGGCTGACTTTTGATGATGTGCTGCTTGTGCCTGCAAGATCAAATGTATTGCCAAGAGAAGTTAACCTACAAACTAATCTCACTGCAGACATAAAACTTAATATCCCTATTATTTCTGCTGCAATGGATACTGTTACAGAATCCAAGCTTGCTATCGCTATTGCTAGAGAAGGGGGAATAGGGATACTTCATAAAAACATGTCAATCGCTGAGCAATGTGAAGAGGTTGATAAAGTTAAGCGATCTGAAAGCGGAATGATTCGGGATCCTGTCACTCTTACTCCAGATAGAACAATTGGTGAAGCTCTTGAACGCATGAAAAAATACAGGATCTCAGGCATTCCTATTGTTGACGGACAGTATAAGTTAGTCGGTATTCTTACTAATCGTGATCTACGGTTTAATCCTAATAAAAAATTATTAGTTAGAGATTTAATGACCAGGGAAAACCTGATCACTACTTCAGTTGGAACTGATTTAAGCAAGGCAGAAAGGATTTTAGAAAAGTATAAGATAGAGAAGCTTCCCGTTGTGGATAACAAAGGCATTCTAAAAGGTCTTATCACATTTAAAGATATATTAAAGAAGAAAATGCATCCTTCAGCTTGTAAAGATGAACATGGCAGGTTAAGAGTTGGAGCAGCAGTTGGTGTGACTTTTGATTCCATTGACCGTGTAAATGAGTTGAATAAAGTTGGTACCGACGTAATCATTATTGATACTGCCCACGGTCATTCTGAAGGTGTATTAAGAACACTGAGATCTATTCGTAAAAAATTTAAGTATATTCAACTAATTGCTGGTAACATAGCTACTTATGATGCAGCAATTGATTTGTTAGATTGTGGCGTTGATGCTGTAAAAGTCGGCATCGGCCCTGGTTCAATTTGTACAACAAGAGTAATAGCAGGTGTTGGAGTCCCTCAGATTTCAGCTATTGCGGATGTTTTCAGGGCAGTAAAGTCAAAAGGATTACCAATAATCGCAGATGGCGGAATAAGGCACACCGGCGATATTCCCAAAGCAATTGCGGCGGGAGCAGATTCGGTTATGATTGGCGGGCTTTTAGCCGGTGTAGAAGAAAGCCCTGGTGAAACTATTCTTTATGAAGGACGAACGTTTAAGTTATACCGCGGTATGGGTTCTCTTTCGGCTATGAAAAAGGGCAGTAAAGACAGATATTTCCAGGATACTGAAGAAGATCTTGCCAAGCTTGTGCCCGAAGGTGTCGAAGGCAGAGTCCCTTTTAAGGGTCCTTTATCTGAAACGGTTTATCAATTTGTCGGTGGCTTAAGAGCTGCCATGGGTTATTGCGGGACAAAGGATATAAATTCCTTAAAATTAAAATCTAAATTTATTAAAATTACATTAGCCGGACTTAAAGAAAGCCACCCCCACGATGTTGTCATAACTAAGGAGGCTCCTAATTATCATGTTTAATTCATTATTTAGTTTGTTTTCCAGTATCGTTAGTTCTAAAAATGTTTAAAGTATTAGTTATCGCATACTATTTTCCGCCTCTCGGCTTAAGCGGTGTTCAAAGAACCGTCAAATTCGTCAAGTATTTACCTTCGAATAACTGGTCCCCGACAGTTTTAACTTGCGGCGATATTGCTTATTACTCCTATGATAATGATCTGTTAGATGAGGTAACTAATGACGATATTAAGATAGTTAGAGTAAATGGTGGAGAAATTAATTCACGACTGAGAAATAAAGGCGCTGCTAAAATGCCATCGGAATTTATCCGCAAGTTATTGAATAGACTTAGTCAGACATTCTTTATTCCCGATAATAAAATTGGGTGGACAAAGAAAGCCATTATTAAAGCAAGGGAGTTACTTAAAAGTGAAAAGTTCGATGGGATCTTTGTCACCGCACCTCCATTTTCAAGTTTCCAGATGGCGTGTAAACTTAAAAAGGAATTTAATCTTCCTTTAATTGTAGATTATCGCGATCTCTGGTATGGAAATCATTTTAGTTTTTATCCGACTCCCTTTCACTCTTTACTTCACAAGCGGATGGAGTACAAATCTCTTAAGACTGTAGATAAAGTCATAACAATTAACCGAAGAATGAAAGAGAAATTAATAGAGAATTATAAATTTCTTACTTTTAAAGATGTTTATATAATTCCGCAAGGATTTGATCCAAAGGATTTTGATGGTATTGTACCGGAGAAGAAACTTCAATCTAAGATGATTATTATGTATTCCGGGATTTTTTATGAATTCATAACTCCAAAATTTTTTCTGAGAGCATTTAAATTATTAACGATTGAACGACCTGAGATTGCGGCTAATATTGAACTTCATTTTACAGGTTTTTTACGGAAAGAAAACCGGAGACTAATTAAAAAATTGTCTTTGCAAGAATACGTTAAGGAAAATGGTTACCTTTCTCATCGCACTTCATTATTAAAAACTATGAGTAGTGATATTTTATGGTTTATGGTTGGCAATGGTAAAAATGCTGATACTGTTTCCACCGGAAAAGCTTTTGAATATTTTGGCACCCGCAAACCTGTAATTGCCTGTGTTCCGGAAGGTCCGCTTAGAAACTCTCTGGAAGAATACGGCGCTGCATTCATTACCGATCCCGATAACATCGAACAAATCAAAAACACAATTGTGAAAGTTTATGAATTATACATCAAGAATAATTTACCCGTGCCTAATGAGGAATTTATATTAAATCTTCGAAGAGATTATTTGACAGAACTTTTAACAAAGCAAATGCAGTTTTTATTAAGATCATGAAGAAGAAAAATGTTTTATTAATCGGATCAGGTGGAAGGGAACACGCTCTAGCTTATAGAATTTCTCTTAGCAATACACTTGACAAATTATTTATTTCACCTGGAAACCCGGGGACAATCCCGCTCGGTCAAAATATTTCTATTGATATCAACAATACAGCTGAGCTCGTTAGTTTCTGCAGTAAAAATACTATTGACCTCGTGGTAGTTGGTCCTGAGCAGCCTTTGGCTGACGGCATTGCAGATACTCTTAAAGCAAATGGAATTCTTGTTTTCGGTCCTTCAGCAAAAGCAGCTGAGATAGAATCCCATAAATCATTTGCAAAAGGATTAATGAAAAAATATTCTATCCCGACTGCCGGCTATGAAGAATTCAATTCTTCCGAAATTGAGAACGCAAAACTTTATATTAAAAAATGTGCATACCCTTTAGTGATTAAAGCTGATGGTTTAGCTGCTGGGAAAGGAGTTATTATCTGTTCAAATCAGAATGAAGCGGATACGGCAGTTGATGAAATATTTGTTAATAATATTTTTGGCGACTCAGGTTCAAAAATAATCATAGAAGAATTTATGCAAGGTGAAGAAGCATCAATCTTTGCCGTTACTGATGGCGAAAGATTTGTCTGTCTTCCTTCTGCTCAGGATCATAAAAGGATAGGGGATAGCGATACAGGTAAAAATACTGGCGGCATGGGTGCGTATTCTCCCGCTCCAATTATTACGAATGAATTATTAGAAAATATTAAGAAAACAATAATTTCACCAACTCTCAATGCACTCAATATTGAAGGTAGAAAATTTATCGGATGTCTGTACGCAGGCTTGATGATTATGGAATCAGGGCCTAAAGTAGTTGAATTCAATTGCCGATTCGGTGATCCGGAGACTCAAGCAGTTGTGTTAACACTGAAGGGTGATTTCTTGCAGCTTTTGTATAGTGCTGCAAGCGGCTGCTTAGATATGGAGTGTTGTCTTTACAATGGAGGCTCTGCAGTTTGTGTTGTAGCAGCTTCCAGCGGCTATCCTGATAAATTTGAAAAGGGCTTTGAAATAAAAGGACTTGATTACAAAGAGGAGGGAGTGGTAATATTTCATTCGGGGACAATGGAGCTTGATGGCAAAATCCTCACAAATGGTGGAAGAGTTCTCGGAGTTACTGCTTTTTCGGAATCACTAAATATTAGATCGGCAAAAGAGAAGGCTTATAATGGATTAAATCATATCTACTTTAATGGCATCTATTTCAGAAAAGATATTGCGGATAAAGCACTGAACAAAATCTGACTTTCCTTCCTATTTTTATTTATATATTCATATAATTTTTTACCACTTATAAATTGTTTGTATGATCCCTTTACACGTTCATTCGTGTTACTCACTGCTTCAGTCGTCTGTTAGAATAGATGAGCTGCTCAATAAAGCAGCACAATGTAATCTTAGTTCCATTGCTTTAACTGATACTGATGCGATGTATGGACTTATTCATTTTGCAAAAAAAGCTATCGAAAGGAACATCAAACCTATTCTTGGTGCTCAAATCACGCAGCCTGGTTCTCAGGATATTTATGCATTGCTGCTGGCAAAATCTATTGATGGCTATAAAGAATTATGCAGAATAATAACTGCCAGACAATTGAATGATAATTTTAATTTAGTTGAAGCATTGAATCAACGCAGTGAAAATCTATTTGTAATCTCTAACTCAATTCTTCTATTAAAACAGGTTAAAGACTTCGAAAATGTTTATTGTGAATTAATAGATTCCAAAAATTCTAAAAGAATTAACCGTGAGTTATTCGATTTTTCTACTAATCTTCATATCCCGGTTGTTGTGACTAATCCGGTGTATTTTCTTAATAAGGATGATTACTATTTGCACAAAACATTATGTGCAATTCGATTAAATAAGAATGTTGATGATCTTTTAGGTACAGATTATATGGATAGTGAATTTTACTTTAAGTCTCCAGCAGAAATTGATTCACGATGGAAAAACTTAGCAGAGGCTGTTTCAAATACCAATAAGATAGCCACAGAATGTAATGTCGATTTAAAATTTAATCAATACAAATTTCCTAAGTTCAAAACTCCCGGCAATTTGTCATCACATTCTATGTTAAGAGAAATATCATATTCGGGGTTAAAGAAAAGATACCCGACCTTACCACAGTCTGCCGTCGATAGATTTGAATTAGAACTTTCTGTAATCGAAGAACTAAATTTTTCGGACTACTTTTTAATTGTCTGGGATATAGTTCTCGAAGCTAAGAAGCGCGGGATGATGACCATCGGCAGAGGTTCCGCCGCTAACAGCATCATTTCATTTTGTCTTCAGCTTACTGAAGTTGACCCTATTAAATATAATCTTTACTTTGAAAGATTTTTAAACAAGGGGAGAAGTTCCCCGCCGGATATAGATATCGACTTTTCGTGGAAGGAGAGGGATGATATTATTAAATATGTTTTTGAAAAATATGATTATCAAAATGTTGCAATGATTTCTACTCACATTACTTTTAAAGCACGCTCAGCATTTAGAGAAGTAGCAAAGACTTTTGGATTAAGTGACAGGGAAATATCTGAATACAGTAAAAAAATTCCATGGACAAACGCCAATAATCTTCCAAATGTTGCTGGTTTATTTCCTGAGTCGCGGGAATTAAATTTTAATATCGAGCCCTGGAAAACCATTGTTAATATTGCTTCAAAGTTATCCGATCTCCCGCGTCATTTGAGTATTCATCCCGGCGGAATTGTAATAACACCTTCACCCATTACTGACTATACAGCAGTTCAATATGCAGCTAATAAGGGATTGGGATTAATTATTACTCAGCCGGATATGTATTCTATAGAAGATCTTGGTTTGATAAAGATTGATCTGTTAAGTCAAAGATCTTTAGGCGTGCTTAGGGATACAATGAGTATGATTGAAAATAATCTGAATAAAATTAGTCCTGAACAAATCTAAATTCATTCGTTTTTTTCAGCGTTAAAATTGTCGTTACAAAAAGTAGAAATATATTCTCAATAATTTTTTTTATACCGATTTGATCATTAGTTGAATCACCAAAACATCCGCAGTCTATTTCGATCCCACGAAAAATAGTTATCACAATTAAAATTATAAATACTGTAAGCAGAGTTGAAATAATTATTGCACTCTCTCTAATTGCAATTCCTAATATTAACATCAACCCGCTGACTACCTCTAGCCAAGGAATAAAGACAGCGAAGAAATTAATTAGTATTTCCGGGAAAAGTTTGTACGCACTTATTGATTCCGCAAAAGCTGCTGGAGAATTAATCTTTTGTGCACCGGCATATAAAAACACAAAACCTGCAATGATTCTAAAACTCAAAAGCAAATATTTATTTGATAAAAGCTTATTCATTAAATTTCCTATCTGACTGGTTCTGATGGGTATTTGGCTTTTTCCCACTCTTCCCACCCACCTGTGAATACGAATAATTTATGATAGCCTAATTCGTATAGTTTGTTCGCAAGCATTTCACTCATATCGCAATCCGGTCCGTTGCAGTAAACGACTATTGGTTGATTGACTTCTATTTTTTCTAAAATCGTTTTGTAATCTTCAAATTGAAAGACAGGAAGACTTACTGCATTCAAAATGTGTGAATAATCATAGTCACTTTTATTTCTCGCATCAATAAATAAAATATTATTTGAATATAGTTTGTAAGCTTGTTCAAGACTTATGGAATGCGGTTCAGAAAATTCAGATTGTGAATCAGATTCTTCTTGTAAATTATTTTCCTTTTCGATTGAATTGGTGATTTCTACTTTAGCCGAATTAGTTGGCTTGATGTTCTCTTGCTGTTTACTTGAATCATTTTTAAGTAGCTGGTCAACCGAATCAATTTTTGTAAATGATTGAAGTGAATCTGCCGTAAGAGCATTTATCAACGAATCATTTGCAGTAGCATATTCTATTTTACCTTGCAGAAGATTTACTCCATCAACATTAAAGTAATTGTATGTTACCGCTATCAATAATGAAATGACTATTATCTGAATAATGTTTGTGTATTTTAATTTCATTGAAAGAATTCGTCTTAATCTATAATACTCAATTTTTATTAGTTCAAGAGAATGAATTTTATTAGTGAATTTAAGATAAGAAGAATTTTTCTACTTCCATAAATTTCACTTTGTTGTTCCGCTATCAAACTTAATCTATATCCCACTATACATTATTTACTTACAGGTCAAGTTCCTTTTATTCAAATGGCTTAATATTTTTTTAGAGATACTCGATAATTAATCGGAAAGAAAGAATTGAAATTTTGAGGAATAATAAAGTTAACGGGATTTATAACTTGGTTAACTCTAAACTTAAAGGAAAAAAATTGTACCGAAGGCCGGACTCGAACCGGCACCTGGTGTAAGCCAGACTGGATTTTGAGTCCAGCGCGTCTACCAATTCCGCCACTTCGGCAATTATTTTTTTCTTGTCCAAATTTAAGAAAGTATTTCCCTTTTAACAATGTTCCGAACTTTTTTCAATAGAAAAGTCAATTAATAGATTCATATGACTTTTATTAATAGTAAATCAAAACTTATGGCATGGTAATTGTTATACTTAATTAAAAAAAGGAGCTTAATATGAAACGTGATCGAAATAAAAAGGCAAGAGCTAAGAATCACAAGAAAGAAATGATTCTTTTATTTCCTGAATGGGAAACCGTTGATAATTATTCAATTGAGGAGATTGAAGACTTGATAGATGAAAATCATATCCCCGAATTATCAATGATTGAACTAATCGAAAAGCCTAAAGAACTCATATTTGATTAATCTTAAAGGAGCACAAATGAGTAAAATCTACATAGGTGTCGACGGTAATTATGAAATACAAGATGATGGTACAATTATCCAGCGTGTTGTTAAGAAGATCGGTGAAAATGATACCGTAAAGAAAATTTACACTGATGTGAAAAAAATACCTAATCCTCTGGATCGGGTAAGTGTTGAATATCTTGTTCAGGTTACAAACATCTACAAATTCGCCGGTAGTAATTGATTAAACATTTTTTGACTCAAATTTTCGATATTTTTTTATTACGGTTATCGTTTAATGTGTAATATTAAAGCATAATATATTAGCCTAAGTCAAAATATGTCTATTCAAAAACTTAAGAATATAATTTGCGATTCTCCCAATACAATTGACGAATTAAAAGAACAACTCGCTTACTATAAAAACCTTGCTGAAATTTTCCGCCTCGTTGCAGATAATTCCCCCGATATGCTTTGGGCAAAAGACCTAAATGATAGATACATTTTTGTTAATAGAGCTATTTGTAATAATCTTTTAAATGCTTCGGATACAGATGAACCGTTAAATAAAACGGATATATTTTTTGCTAAGAGAGAAAGGGAACGCCATCCTGACAATCAACAGTGGCATACCTTTGGCGAGATTTGCCAGAATACTGATCAAGTAGTCAAAAAAAATCTCAAGCCTGAAAAGTTTGATGAATCAGGAAATGTTAAAGGAAAATTCCTTTTCTTAGATGTTCACAAAGCGCCGTTATTTGATGGCAGTGGAAAACTTATCGGTACTGTGGGAAGCGCAAGGGAGGTAACGAAAGAAAAGGAAGCTGAACGTGTTCTTAAAGATGCTCTGGAAAAATTTCAACTCATATCTGAAAATTCACACGATATGATTTGGATAAGCGATCTGCAGCTGAATTTCAAATTTGTAAGTCCCGCTTGCATGAAAGTGAAAGGATTTACAGTTGAAGAAATTATGAATCAGAAATTGGAGGAAAGACTTAGTCTTGATTCAATGGAATTGCTTTCCCGAATTCTTAGCGAGGAATTACAAAATGAGAACTTACCCGAGGTAAGTAAAAACAGAATCCGTTCCGTTGTACTCCGGGAAAAATGCAAGGATGGCAGATTAATCTGGACGGAAACTACTTTAAGTTTTATTCGTGACGAAAATAACAATGCCAAAGCAATTTTGGGAATTACACGGGACATAACTAAACGTAAGGAAGCTGAAGACGCATTACTGAATAGTGAAGCAAGATATGTAGCATTGATGAGTGCCTTCCCTGATTTAGTCTTTGTTACTGATAGAAACGGCTTCTGTCTGGAATATTATGCGCCGGAATACATTTCCCTGCCTTTTCCTCGATCTGAAATTATTGGTAAAAATCTAACAAGTATTTTTAATCAAATCGATATTCCAGATCATCAAAAAATATTTGACGATTATTTTCTGACTGGGAAAGTTCAGATTAAGGAATATGAAGCCAAACTGAATGGAGAAAGGATTTTTTATGAAATAAGATTTGTTCCTTTTCAAAAAAATAAGGTTTTAAATATTATACGAAATATTACAGAGCTTAAAAAGGCAGAGAGTTTAAAAGAAGTCTCATACAAAATTGCCGAGGCTGTAAATTCGGTAAACAATCTGGATGAACTATTTAGATTTATTCATCTATCAACTCAAATAGTTATGCGTGCAAAAAATTTCTACATCGCGTTGTACAATCCGGAAAAACACGCAATAGATTTCCCTTACTTTGTTGATGAAATTGATGAACCTGTTTCGACAATACCTGTAGGAAAAGGTTTAACCGAATACGTGCTGCGAACAGGAAAAGCTTTACTAGCAACACCGGATATTTTTAATCAGCTAAGAATAAATGGGGAGGTTGACTTAGTCGGTGAAGATTCAGTTGATTGGCTTGGAGTACCGTTAAAATCTGATAATAAAGTTTTCGGCGTTATTGTCGTCCAATCTTACGAACAGAATCTGCGTTACACAGAAGCTGACCAAAGACATCTTGAATTTATAGCCAATCAGGCAGCGCTTGCAATAATTCGTAAGAAAGCACAGGATGAACAGCACAAATTGATAAGAATTCTATCTGCTTTGTCAAAAGCAGAAGAAATTCTTCTAACAAAAAATGATTATGAAAACAATTTAAATACTGCATTAAAACTTATCGGTGAAGCCGTACAAGTTGATAGAGTTTATATCTTTGAAAATCATTTCAATAAAAAAAATAATGAAAATTTGATGAGCCAGCGATTTGAGTGGTGCTCTGATACAGCAGTTCCGCAAATTCTGAATTCGGATCTTCAAAACTTATCTTATGAAAAAAATTTCCCTGACTGGTATCAACAACTTTCTCAGAACAAATATATCGCAGGATTAGTTCGTGATTTCCCCGAATCAGAAAGAAAATTATTTGAAGATGAAGACATAAAATCGATAATAATATTTCCCATTTTTCACGAAAATTATTTTTGGGGATTTATCGGCATGGATGATTGCTGGAGCGAACGGCAGTGGTCCGAAACCGAAATTGCCGTTCTATCAGCGATGGCGAATAATATCAGCAGTCTTATTAGAAAACAAAAATTTGAAACGGAATTAAGCGAAAGCGAAAAAAAATATAGACTGCTTGCTGAAAATATTGCGGATGTAGTTTTTACATTAGATTTGAATCTGAATTTCAAGTATGTCAGTCCATCTTGTAAATCACTTACGGGTTATACACCTGAAGAAATTTATCAATCCAATCTGGAAAAAATTCTAACAAAAGACTCCTTTGATAACGCTTTAAATGTGTTAAAGGAAGAAATTCAAAAAAATAATTTGAGCAGCAATGGAGTAGATTACCCGAATCGAGTGTTAGAAGTAGAGTTTGTTCGCAAGGATAATAGTAATGTATGGTGTGAAGTTAAAACATCATTTATCCGGGACGAGTCGGGTAAAGCTAATCGGGTTTTAGGTATTGCCCGTAATATAACAATACGACGTCAGGCGGAGCTGGAAATGCTGCGATCAAAAGAGAAAGCTGAGGAAATGAATAAATTAAAATCTAATTTCCTCGCTAACATGAGTCATGAACTTCGCACGCCTTTAACGGGAATACTTGGTATTTCTGAATATTTAACCGAAGAGCTTCAAGGCACTGAATATCAGGAAATGGTGGAGAGTATTCTTGGAAGTGGAAAGCGACTTCTGCAAACTCTTAATTTAATCTTGAATCTTTCTAAAATTGAATCCGAAAAATATGAAATCAGAAAGCAAACCATTTCTATCTCAAAAGTCATTAAAGAAATTCATGCACTCTTTCTAAAGACTGCTGAAAAACGTGGATTAGAATTAATTATAGATTTGAAAATAAATGGACAGCAATTTATAACCGATGAAAAATTATTTCGTGATATTCTAATCAACCTTGTCGAGAATGCCATTAAATATACTCTTTCCGGGAGTGTAATTATTGAAGCTGCAAAAATAAACGGCTTTTTAATTATCCGCGTGAAAGACACAGGTATTGGTATATCTAAAGAAAAAATTGATTTGATTTTCGAACCATTCAGACAAGTTAGCGAGGGAATTGGAAGATCATTTGAAGGTACCGGGTTGGGATTAACAATAACAAAAAAATATGTGGAAACACTAAATGGAAATATTTCAGTTCAAAGTAAATTAGGTGAAGGCACATGTTTTACCGTTGAATTTCCACTGCAAGAGGATTTAAGTGAATCAGAGTTACCAGATGAATTTCCCACAAAAGATATTTCCCAAATTTTTAAAAACCAGACGCCTTTAAATAGTAGTAGAAAAAATATTTTAGTGGTTGATGATGACAGCACAAACCTGATGTTAGTCAAAATGTTTTTAAATAAATCCCACGATGTTAGTACTTCCAATAATTGTCAGGATGCCTTAGAGCTTTTAAATAAAAAAAAGTTTGATGTTATATTGATGGATATCAATCTTGGTAATGGGATTAGCGGTTTAGAAGTCATTCAAAAAATCAGATCGAACACTAACTATACTAACACTCCGATAGTTGCTGTAACTGCATTTGCAATGTCCGGTGATAAGGAGGAATTCCTGTCTAAAGGCTGTACTCATTACATTTCTAAACCATTTAACCGTAACGATCTTCTTAACCTTATCGAATCAATCTAAAGCTGCCTATCCTGCTTCTCGCTTTATCAATTCTTCTTTCTAGTTCCAAACTCATTATCAATAGTTTGCTTATATTTCTATTAAAAATAATTTTAAAAAATAAATTAAAAATGGAAGCAACCATAAATGAATGAGAATCTAAATCCTGCTAAATCCAAAAATTTTATTTACGAAATCATAGATGAAGATTTAAAAACGAATAAATGGAATGGTCGTGTTCATACTCGATTTCCACCTGAACCGAACGGCTATCTCCATATCGGACATGCAAAATCCATTTGTTTGAATTATGGAATAGCACGTGATTACAAAGGAAAATTCAATCTTCGGTTCGATGATACTAACCCTACCAAAGAAGAAACGGAATATGTTGATTCAATAATCGAAGATGTAAAATGGTTAGGCGCCGACTTTGAAGATAGAATATTTTATGCTTCGGACTATTTTGATCAAATGTTTGAATTGGCGGTTAAACTAATTAAAAAAGGTAAAGCCTACGTTGACGATTCTGATCCTGAAACAATGCGTGGTTTACGCGGGACTATCACTGAAGCAGGAACAGAAAGTCCTAATCGTAATCGTAGTGTTGAAGAAAATCTTGATTTGTTTGAGAGAATGAAGAAAGGGGAATTTAACAATGGTGAAAAAGTTCTTCGTGCTAAGATTGATATGTCATCACCAAATATGCTTTTGCGTGATCCAGTTATGTACCGCATTATACACGCCGAACATCATCGCACGGGAAAAAAATGGTGCATCTATCCAACTTATGACTGGGCACATGGACTTGAAGATTCTATCGAAGGGATTACACATTCAATTTGCACGCTTGAATTTGAAGTGCATAGACCATTATACGATTGGTTTCTAAATGAACTCGGAATCTACCATCCGCAGCAAATTGAATTTGCACGCTTAAATTTAACCTATACGGTTATGAGTAAACGTAAATTGCTTGAACTGGTTGAAAAAAAATATGTTGATGATTGGGATGATCCGCGTATGCCTACTATTTCCGCATACCGCAGAAGAGGCTACACACCCGAAGCAATCCAGAATTTTGCTGAGATTATTGGTGTTGCAAAACGTGATGCTACAACTGAAGTTGCTTTACTTGAACATGCAATTCGTGAGGACTTAAATAAAAAAGCTCAAAGAGTAATGGCAGTTCTTGAACCATTAAAAATTGTGATCACTAATTATGATGGTGAAGAAGAACTTGAAGCCGTAAATAATCCTGAAGATGCAGCGATGGGACATCGTAAGGTTCCGTTCACAAAAGAAATCTATATTGAGAAAAATGATTTTATGGAAAATCCACCAAAAGGATATCATCGTTTAATTCCAGGTGGTGAGGTGCGGCTTCGTTACGCTTATATTATTAAATGCGATGAATTTATTAAGAATGAAAATGGTGAAGTAATACAACTTAATTGCAGTTACGATCCCGATACAAAAAGCGGAATTGGAACTAGTACTAAAAAAGTTAAAAGTACTATACATTGGGTTTCTGTTAAAAATGCAATTGATTGTGAAGTAAGGTTGTATGATAGGTTACTGACTGTTGAAGATCCTGCAAGTGAAAAAGATAAGGACTACAAAGATTTAATCAATCCTAAATCACTTGTAATAATTCCTAACGCCAAACTTGAACCATTTGTTAAAACAGCAAAACCTGGCGATCGATTTCAGTTCGAAAGGCAGGGATATTTTTGTGTCGATGCAAAACATTCAACAAAAGAAAAACTTGTTTTCAATCGTACCGTAACACTAAAGGATACGTGGGCTAAAGCCGGAGGAAAGAAATAATAATTTTCATAGAATTATATTTATGGTAAAAGAAAAAACTAAAAAATTATATTCAGTTATCACTGGCGATATTGTAAAGTCATCCAAACTATCTTTGGATCAGCATAAACAACTCGTTAAAGTTATGAGAAGTTGTTCCAGGGAAATTCCTAAAATCTTTCCTGATGCTTTGAGATATGAACCTGAATTATTCCGAGGTGATAGCTGGCAGGTGCTTATTAAAAAACCTGAATTGGCTTTTAGTATTGCATTGTTTTATCGAGCATATCTGAAAGCTAAAATGCAGCTTGATTCAATCGATGCAAGAATGGCTATCTCAATTGGTACTGTTGATTTTGTTGAAGCTTCTTTTGGAATTGGAGATGCTTATAAAATTTCCGGTAAAGCACTCGACAAAAAGGGTAGGCGAAAAATTAAATTTGTTTCAGATATTTTACCAAATTCAAATGTTCTTGATTTGATTATCCAAAACACAGATTTCATTTCTTCAAGATGGACTAGCAGGCAAAGTATAATTGCTTTATTGTCTTTGCAAAATTATAGCCAGAAAACAATAGCATCTAAACTTCGTATCACTCAATCCGCTGTATCGCAGCAGATGGATGCTTCCGGGTGGACGATTGTTGCTCAAAATGTTGCTTACTTTAAAAGTGTTGTTCTTGGTATTTCAATGTCTGTTAAAACTATAAAATGATTATACCCCATTTAAGGTTTTTTACTTAAGACTCAGCGGTTAATTCTTAAAATAAGTGATATAAGCTTTTAAGCTTATACTAATACTATATAAGCTTTTAAGCTTATATGAATTATTTACAAAATTAATGGAAGATTTTTAAAGAACAATATGATAGTTCAATTATTAATTCCGTTACTAACTGCCCATTTCCTTGCAGATTTTATTCTTCAAACTGATGAAGATGTAAAACAAAAACAAAACATTTTGGTCTTCGGTAAACATATAGTGTTTATTACCTCGCTGAGTTATTTGTTGGTAGGATACTGGACTGATTTTATTGTTCCTCTGGTAATACTAATTAGTCATACATCAATTGATTTATTAAAAAGAGCGGTTAAAAAAAATTCGATAACAATATTTATAATAGATCAATTTGCGCATCTGCTTGTAATATTTGGCTTATCCAATTATTTACAGAATAAACTTGCACAAGAAACAATTAATTTATTTTGGTTTAATATCTGGGGAAGTTTTTATACGCAAACATTAGTGATTATTATTTCAACAATATTAGTAACAAAGGTCAGCAGCATTGTCATCAGTTTTATTATTAAGCCTTTTCAAGCAAAAATATTTAACGCTGAAAACAACAATAATGATGAAATAAAAACAGGCAGAGTTATAGGTTATCTGGAAAGAATTATAATCCTTGTTTTATTTCTGGCAGATTTGCCTGCAGTAGTTGGGTTCTTGATAACTGCAAAATCAATATTACGGTATGCTGAAATTAAAAATGAAAGAGATAAAGTTATGGTTGAATATGTGCTTATTGGTACGTTGTTAAGTTTTGCAATTGGGATATCAATTGCATTTTGTACAACTAAAGTGCTTTTAAATCTAAAGTGAAAAATTTAAACAGAAATCTTTTGAATTGCTGAGTCAATTCTTTTTATAACTTCATCCTTGCCAAGAATGAAGAGTAAATCAAACATCCCCGGTCCGGTACTTTGACCCGAAACCGCTAACCGCAGCGGGTGAATCAGTTTGGCTTTTCCAATTTTTAATTCTTCAGCAGTTTTTGTAATAATGTGTTCAAAATCTTCTATAGTCGGATTATCATACTGAGCTAATTCATTTTTAAATTTCTGCAATTGTTCGGGAGTCTCGGGTTTCCAGTTTTTCTCAACAGCTTTTTGTTCGTATTGAGTGGGAGCTTCATAAAAGTAAATACAGTTATCAATAAACTCTTTTACGAATGAGACTCTTTCTTTCATTGATTTGATAATCATCAGCAGGTAAATGTCAGAATAAAATTGATCTTTATATTTTGATTTCTGTAATTCTTCATTAAGCAAATTAAGTAATTCACCTTCTGATTTTTTTCTAAGGTGCTCGGCGTTTAACCAATGCAGTTTTTGCAGATCGAATACTGCCCCTGATTTATTGACTCGTTCAAGAGAAAAATTTTTAATCAAACCATCCATGTTATAAAGTTCCCTGTCATCGCCTGCATTCCATCCAAGCAACGCAACAAAGTTTATAAGTGCCTCTTTTAAAAATCCTTTTTCACGATAATCCTCGACTGCAACATCGCCCTGGCGCTTACTTAATTTTGAGCGGTCAGGATTTAATAGGAGAGGGAGGTGTGCAAACATTGGACGCTTCCAGCCAAATGCGTCGTATAATAACACGTGTTTGGGAGTAGAAGATAGCCACTCTTCACCGCGTATTACGTGAGTAATTTTCATTAAATGATCATCAACTACATTTGCAAGATGATAAGTCGGGTAACCATCGCCTTTAATTAATATTTGGTCATCAACGTTGTTACTTTCGAACTCAACATGCCCGCGAATTAAATCATCAAACTTAATCGAATGATTCTGCTCAATATTTAATCTTACAACTTTGGGAATTGCCGAGCTTAAGTTTTTTTCAATTTCTTTTTTAGATAGATGAAGGCAATGTTTGTCATATTTTGCTTGCGGCAGTTTTTGTTTCTCCTGTTCTTCGCGCAAAGTTTTTAATCTTTCCGGAGAACAAAAGCAATAATATGCTTTCCCTTTAGCGATTAATTCATCAGCATATTTTTTATAGATATCTAATCTTTGAGACTGAAGGTAGGGTCCAAACTCTCCACCGACTTCGGGTCCCTCGTCATATTGTAATCCAGCCCACTTAAGTGCCTTAATCAATTTTTCAACAGCGCCTTCGACATAACGATTTCGATCTGTATCTTCGATTCGCAAAATAAAAGTGCCGTTATTCTTTTTTGCAAATAAATAATTATATAGTGCGGTCCGCAGTCCACCAACATGCAGATAACCTGTTGGGCTTGGAGCAAACCTCACGCGAATTTTTTCGGAGTTCATAGTTTATTCTTGAATGATTAGGGGATCAATAATATAAAAATGAAATCAATGCTTCAATTTTACATCAGTGTAGTTTTTAACTTTTTCGATAAATTCCTGACTGTCAATCGGCTTAGGAATATAATCAGTTGCACCTGCATCCAAACATTTTTCGCGGTCACCTTTCATAGCGAAAGCAGTAAGGGCGATAATCGGAGTGTTTTTATATTCTTCCATTTCTCTTATTCTTTGAGTTGCTTCGAATCCATTCATAACCGGCATTTGCATATCCATTAATATAAGATCGTACTTATTGTTTTTTACTTCATCAACTGCTTCCTGCCCATTTTCAACCACAACGATAGATTCAAAATTATTTTTTTTCAAAAGTCTTGTCACAATGATTTGGGAATGTTTATAATCTTCAACCAGAAGAATTTTTACTGAATCTTTTGACTCTTTTAATTCTAATGCAGTTGGAGGTTCATCAAACTTATTGATCATCGCATTAACTGTTTCAGCGAGATCTTCAATGTTCGTGCTTTTTTTGTTAAGCAGTTCCTGAAATAAGCCGTCAATTTTTTTAAGATCTTCCTGATAATTTTCTTTGCCCGTATAAATAATTACAGGAAGTTTTCCAAAATGCGGATTAAGCTTGATCATTTTTATAAGTTCGAATCCATTGACTTCCGGCATGTCTAAATCAATAATTGCCAGGTCGAGAGATTTATTTTCAATTAAATCCATTACCTTAGATGAATGGCTTTCAGCCAGAGCATTCACACCCACCTGCTCAACAGCCTGCTTAATTAAATTGAGAGTAGGAACATCATCATCAACAATCAAAACAGTTGAATCCTTTTTAAGTTTATAACTCATCAAAACTTCAACAAGGTATTTGTATTGAATTGGCTTTACAAAATATTCTACCGCCCCCATTAAAAATGCCTTTTGCTGTTCTGTTTCAACTGAGCAAACTATAACAGGTGTATATTTAGTGGCTTTATTCTCCCTCAACTCTTTTAATAATTCAAAGCCGCTTGAATCAGGCAGGACTATATCCATCAGTATTGCAAGGAAAGTTTCTTTTTCAATAATCTGTTTTGTCTGATGTGCGGAGTTTACAATTGTTGGTTCATATCCCCATTTATTTAAGTAGTTGCTAAGTAATTTTGATGTTGCATAATCGTCTTCGATAACAAGGACTTTATTTTTCTTTCCATCGGGTTTAGGGAGCGCAGAAATTTGTGACTCAATTGGCGTAATCAATTCTACAGGAATGCTGAATACAAATGTTGTCCCTCTTCCCATATTGCTGCTGACTTCAATTTCACCATTTAATAATTCGATATATTTTTTGGACAATGTTAAACCAAGACCGCTTGCGCTGATTGTCTGCTTATGTGGAAGGTCGTTTAAACTAAAAGGCTTAAATATGTCTTTCAATTTATTGGAAGGAATACCCCCTCCAGTGCTTGATATTTTAAAGGTTATACTATTCTGAAGCGCAGGAGTTATCGAAATTGTAATTTTACCTTCATCAATTAGTCTTTTTGAGATATTAATAATATTCAATAAAACATATTTAATTTTTTGGGTGTCAATTTTTATTTGATCCGGAATTTGTTTATCAACATTTATAATGAACTCGATATTTTTATTTTTTAATTTTTCCTCAAATGATCTGCTAATTTCACTTATCAGCTCTTTAAGCTTAACTGTTGTCTTATTCTCATTCATCAAACCAGCATTAATCTTTGCTACGTCTATCAAGTCATTTAGCAAGGTGAGTAGGTCTAATGCATTATTCTTTAGTGTATTAACATATTCTGACTGAGCTGCTGTTAAGTTTTCTTCGTTCAGTAGAGATGCAAAACCCATTATACTGTTGGTGGGAGTTCTAAGTTCATGTGCTATATCATTTACCAATTGATTAAGCGAAGTATCAATACTCCCACGCCTTGCAATCCAAAATCGAATTAAACTACTCACCATTGTACCGATGGTTTCAAGATTGTCTGAATCACTTTTAGTTATTGGTGATTTACATGCAATTTTCAAAAGTACTTTTTCCTGCGAAGTTACATCAAGCAGGATGCAGCTTTCATAAAGAATAAAGTCAGTCGCAGGCAGTTTACAATTGTTTTGCAGATATACAGTATTGTGCTTGCTTTCAGTTTTCAATGCCGGGCATTCGGAACAGTGAAAATTTTCATCAGAAATAAAACTTTTTTTAGCAGAGCTTGATTTTCCGAATACGGTCAAATTACTTTTATTGTCAATCTTAAATATGATTACCGCCTGAAGATCAAACTCTGTAACCAGAAATTCGCAAAGGTTATCTGCGAAATCGTTTGAGGAGTTCTGTGCAATGTTAAAGAGGTTATTATACTTTTTCAGTGATTCGATTTTGGAGCTTAACATTTTTATTCTCTATTTCAATTGGGTCAATATGAGTAATTCAAATTACTTTGCTAAATATAACGATATGTTTTTTAATCATAAAACTAAAGGCTTCATTTGAAAAGACAGATTAAAACTTAACATCAATCTGAATGCTTAATTTATTATCAATATTTCCTTCGATGAGCGAATTGCCAGATGATAATGAAACTTCCTGAGGCTTATATGTTTCGGCATACTTAAATGATAGTTGAAGATAATCTATAATTTTATATCTTGCTAATAAATACCATCTGATACCCTCACCATAAAGTGCAATATTATTAAAAACTCCGATCAAATCATTTTCGTAAACATAAATTGCTGAATTAAAAGAATCAGTTCTAAAAAATGCTACCCTGCCATAGACTGTTAAATTTCTAACAGGCAGGTACCTCATTTCCTGGTAGAATAAAAATCCCTTGTCGTTAATCTCTGCTTCCTTAATCGAATAATCAGCTAATTCAAATCTACTTTTAATTCTTAAAGATTTTGAAATGTCGTAAATCAATTCAAATCTGATATTTTGTTTTAATCTTTTTGCTATTTGATCTTCAAAATCTATAGATTCAGTTACTTCTTTATTTTCTAATTTAAAACGAAATTTTGCCTGTATCCCTTTCAATGGCTTTGTGTCGAGATCAACGAGTATTTCGTTTCCTGAGGTAGGCAGGGGTGTGTTAAAAGCAGCTCCGGGAAACTTAAATTGGTCATAATAAAAATTAATAGTACCTAGAAAATTTTTCCAACGGAATCCATTATAAACTCCAATTTCATTTTTTGTTGAACCGGATTGCTCGCCAAATCCAAAGCCGTGTAAACTGGAATAAGCTGATGGATAATTTCTTATAAGAGCGACATAACTAAAATCGCTGCTAATTGGTAATTCTAATCCATTCAAGGAAGCAACAGCATTTCCATCATAAGCCCATTCACCAAAGAAATTTATTTTTTCAAGATAGATATTGTAGTAAGCGGAATTATAACTGAAATTATTCCCGTCCAATTCGAATGGTTTTTCAGCAATGAATGGATTACTAAACTTCGAGTTAAAAAACAGCAGCCCTGCTTTTATCCATTTTTGAGAGTTGTAATCTAAACGTCCGCCGATAAAAGTTTCTTCAACAGCTTTACGATTTTCAATTTCACTTTGCGTTCGATGTAGTCCTGTCTCCGATACAGAAAGAATCTCATTAGTAAGCGAGTCGGTATTTGAATCAAATTTATTCTTTGAAAAATAACCGGACAAAGTGAAATCACTAATGGAAAGGGAGAGCGCTGCTCCTCTGAAAAATTTATTTTCGTCTGTGCTTGTGTAAGGAATTATATCTCTGCTTTTCTTTTTTACCGGGTAAATAGCATCAGCACTTTTCGAAAATCCGTACGGACTCCATAAAACTAAGCCTTGCCCAAATTCAATATTGTAATCGCCGGCGACAAGTACTTTAATTAAAGATAAATCACGTACAGCAAAATGAAATGAAGTAAAATCAATGTATGATTTCTCACCGGCATCTTTTTCTGAAATGAATCCTGCTTGATATCTGTCGTAACCTTTGAAAATAAATCTGTTATAAATTTTATAACTTGAACCTGCATAATCTCCATCAATAAAACCTGCACGATTCTGTAAATCATTTTGAATTCGTGAACGATAATTCAGATTAATATTTTTAATGAGTGGTAATTTAGAGGTTTCATCAAGCTCAATCTGATCATAATTAATTTTTTCTTGAGCTATTGTTACGAATGGAATAATTTTATCAGCCTGTTCTTTTGCCAACCCCTGCACCGAATATAATTCATTGATTGAAAAAAAATCACCAAACTTTTTACGATGGTTAAAAATCAGATTGACAGTGTTTAAATCAATACTGGGAATGCTTTGGAGTATTTGTGGGTCATCAGAATTCAAGTCAATTTTGCTGTTGTATAATTCCTCTAACTGATTAAATAGTTCTGAATTGTCAGTTTCAATATCAAGATCGGGCAGCAAATCATCAACATTACTTTCAATAATGATTTCGGAAGAATCAACTTGAGAATAGTTTTCTATCGAAAAAAATAAAATGAGACTAAGCAAACAGAGTAGAAACTTATTCTTTTTTAAAATGAAGTTCATATTGAATTCATTCTATACCAAGATATTTTTTTACTGCTTCAAATCTTGTCCCAACCCTCCCAAAACTTAATGTCAATCCAGCCTGATGCGTTAATCCAAGATCGGGATGAGTAAACACGGCATAATCCAGACTGAATAATGAATAGTTTATACCAACTCCACCAGAAAACTTGGAAGGCTCATTAGAAAATCCCAATCGGAGGGAGAGGTATTCAATTATGTCATAATCAATTCCAACCATAACTGAAGGTCTGTATCGGATATCTTTTTCGGCGGCAATATTTAGATCAAGGTCGTTGATCAAATCAAAACTAAATCCGGAATTAAAAACCATCGGAATTTGATCATCTTCATTTCCAACTGTAGCTCTATTTAAATTATGAATACTAAAACCCCATCGGATTGTCTTAGTTAAATATGCGAGACCGCCGATGTTCAAATAAAATGCTGCATCGCTGCCATAATTCTGAATTGAAATATTGTGGAAGTTAATTGCAGCGCCGGCAAAAAATTTATTTTGATAATTGTAGGAGTAGCCAAGCAGGATTTTTGTTTCGCGGTAAAGTTCAAATCCGTAAGTCATTCCGCCGAGAGCAAAAGAACCAATGGAAGTAGGTTCGTGATAAGCCATAAATCCATTGGCTAATTCTTTAAAGCCGAATGGGGCGGGGGAATAGAAAAAGCCTGCTTCGCGCCAATTCATCTGAGCAATTCCTGCAGGATTATTGAATAATGCGAATACATCATTACTCAGTGCAACGTCTGCATTTGACAGGGAAATTTGTTTTGCCCCCGGATTGAATTGTGCAAATGCTGCTATCGGCATTCCCAAAGACAGCAGAAGGGTAAGTATTGATTTTTTCATCTATGTTAAATTAAGTTTGTTGTGTCATTATATGTAAATTCATATTTTTAATCAACAATTATAAAGTAAGATTATGAATAAAATAAAATATTTCAGTTTAATATTTTTCTTCTCTTCGTTCCTGAATTTTGCACAGGAACTTGATTGCACCGTGACCGTAAATTATGAAAGTCTTCCTGTTTCTAATAGAGAATTATTAACAGATTTTGGCGCCGCAGTTGAAGATTATATGAATAAGACACGCTTTTCAAATGATAACTGGGACGCTGAAAAAATTACTTGCAGTATGAATATTTTTTTTACTGCAGCTTCAAGTGATGTTGATTACACTGCGCAGGTCGTTATTACAAGCCAAAGACCGGTTTATAAAACTGATCGCAACTCATTAATGCTTACTGTTAATGACGGCAAATGGTCTTTCAAATATGAAAAAGGGCAGGCATTTTATGCTAATCAATCCACCTTTGAACCGATTACAAGTTTTCTTGATTATTATGCTAAGATAATTTTAGGATTGGATTGGGACTCATTTGAGTCATTGGCAGGATCACCTTTTTTTGCCGAGGCATTAAACATTTGCAACCTTGGCGCAAACAGTCAAAAATCAGAAGGGTGGGTTAGAAGCAGCAGTACCTACAGCCGTATGGGTTTAGCTGAAGATCTGTTGAATGAAAAGTACAGACAGTTTCGTGAATCTATTTATGATTATCATCTTGGCATTGATTATTTCTCTATCAATAAAAAGATCGGGCAGGATAAAATTGTAAAACTTATCAACACACTGGAATCTTTAAGAACTAAAATTGATTTGAACAGTGTGATTATTAAAACTTTCTTTGATGCTAAGAGCGGCGAGATTATAGAATACTTATCAGATTATCCCGACAAAAGTGTTTTTGCTACTTTGAAAAAAATTGACCCGCCGCATATGAGCAAGTACGAAGAAGCAATGGGGGAGTGAGAGTTTTAATCTAATTCATCAACCAGAATTATTTTTATGATAAAATCTCCTTCATCAATTTTATAGAGATTTTCGTAGCCGTCTATTAGCTGTCCAAAGTTAGTGTACCTTCCATTAAGGTGGGGATAATTACCAAGCATCACAAAGAATTGCGAGCCTTCAGTGTCAACTCCCGAACTTGCCATTCCTACTGCGCCGGTGTTAAAAGGTATGTTCGATAATTCTGAAACTATTTCATAGCCGGGACCTTCCCAGCCTGTAGCCGATTTATCGCCTGCTTGAATTACAAAGCCAGGTACAACGCGATGAAAAATTATCCCATCATAAAAATTTTCTTCTGCAAGTTTAACGAAATTGCCGACAGATATCGGTGCATATTCAGGTAAAAATTTTATTTCAAACATCCCTTTGTTGGTAATTATCTGAGCCGCTTTATAATGAAAAGCATGTTGCAGCAGCTCAGTAAAGTTAGAATCTACCTTTGTGATTTCATCTTTTAGTTTCAGTTTTTGATATGCCAGTTTCTTTACTGAAAATATGCTGGAACTTTTTGCCGCGCCAAGTATTTTTTTGTAAACCGCAGTATTCATTCTTTCACTTAAAGACATAATGGATAAAATGGATTCAGTGAAATTGGGATCACTAATGTGTTTTTCGATTTGTTCCAATAGAATATTTTCAAGTTTATTTTGATTCTCAATAATGAAAACTGAATCAACAGCATCGGCAGCAATTGAAATTAATGCTGGAGCCTCACTTGAAAGCGCATCAAAATAAATTTCATTCAGCCCGGCTCTGAAAGCAGCATTCTTTGAAAATGAATTTAGTGAAGTCAAACTTTCGATCTTTGTCAGTTTATCTTCTGAATTGTAAAGTTGAACTAATTCATTAAAATATTTTTCGTTGTTCGGAAAATTTGCATAGGATCTGATTCTAAATTTATCAGGGATACTTTCAGGAATAGATATTTTTTCAGAAATAAATTTGTCCGGGAAAAGCTGGGGGTATGAAACTAATAATTCACCGCGGACATTCTGATTTAGATTTTCATCATATAATAAATTGTGCAAAGTATTTTCTAAAGTCATCGAGAGTGAATCAGGAACTGATAGATACTTTAAACTAATTGCTGTTTGATGTGCAGTGACTTCATTATTATCATAGAGCAGTTGAAAATATTTTTTGAGTTCAAATTCTGTAAATCTTTTTTTATAGCATATTGTACTTGCGGCGAGTGATTTTAATAAAATATTTTCAGTAGAGATTAGGTAATTGAAGATAGAACTATCTTCAGGAAAATAATTATTTCTTCGGAAGGCAAGTAATATATATTGAATGATTTCATTATCAACGCGGCTATTTATTTTTTCATTCAGCAGCATACTCAATTGCCTCATCAACTGATCATTTGATTTTAGTCGGCTTAAAACATAAAGCAAAGATTTAAGCTCGGTCATCTTCAGATCTTTATTGTTTAGTTCGTCTGCGATTAATTCATTTTGATCGGTAGTTTTAATTTCCCGAAGAGAAAAGTTTAATAAGACTAAACTAATTGGAACATTACTGAATTTACCAGTTGAATAAAACTCAATGATTCTATCTAAGTCGCTTTGATTTCCTGTATGACTTATACCTGTAAAATATTTGCCTGCCGAATCGCCATTAGCAAAAACTTTTTCCCAGAAATATTTAGTAGTTTGGAAACACTGACCCAAACTTTCAAGACAAAATATTTTTAATTCAGTATCGGTGGCTTCTAAGTTTATAACTTCATCAGCGAAAGATGTATCCCGGCTGATGCTTATAGATAACAACGCAGCACTGATTTTTTCTTGATTGTTCGAAGAAAGATATTTACCTAAAATAGACTTGTCAAATTCACGAGTGTAAGTTGTATGAATAAGATCAGTATAGGTGGGGGAGTATTGTGCTAATATAAATTGATTGAAAAATAAAAAGAGTATTAAAACAGCAATAATGTGAGAACGCGCATTAAGAATCTTATCACCTTTAAATACTGATCTCATAAATTCTATATTTTTTGTAAAGCTCAGCGTTCATCACCTGCGCGCCTCGATTCATCATTTCATTATCTTCGAGAATCCAGCTTGCCTCGCCGAGGAGTATCCCAATTTTTCTTGCCCTGTTTACAATCTCCCAGTAAAATACGGCATCAAGTCCTTTCTTCTGAAATTCAGGAATCACACCAAGTGTTATGATTCTTGACCAGGGAATTTTTCTCTTTTGAGTAAGAAGTTTTATAAAACCAAACGGAAATAATTTGCCATTCATTTTTTTGAAGATGAAATTATAATCGAGCATGACCAAAGCAAACCCAACAAGTTTATTATCAATTTCACCAAACAACACAAGTGAAGGCTCTACGAGCGGCTTCAAGTCATTTGCCATCCAATCAATTTCTTCGTCTGTCATCGGAATGAATCCGTAATTGGGAGCCCAGGCTTTGTTGTAAACAAATTTAACTTTATCAAGTTCAGCTTTAAAATTTTTCATATTCAATTGTGAAATTTGAAGTCGTGATCTTTGCCTGGCAATTTCAGCAACGCGTTTTAATTTTTCAGATGAAAGCACTTTATCCGATTCAAGTTTGTAAGCATAAAGATCCTTTGCTTTTTTGAATCCATAATTATCACAAAGTGTAAGGTAATATGGTGGGTTGTATGTCATCAGTAGTCTCGGCTCATCATCAAAGCCTTCAATCAGCATCCCGTATTCGTCATTGCTTGAAGGATTTGCCGGACCGCGCATTTCCGTTAAGCCTTTTTCTTTCAGCCAGGCTTTTGCTGTATCAAAAAGTTTATTAGCAACCTGCTGATCATTAATACATTCGAAGAATCCGAAAAATCCAACTTTGTCATTATGGTATTTGTTGTGAAGATCATTTTTTATTGCTGCGATTCTTCCGACAATTTTTCCATTTCTTTCTGCTAAATACAATTCAGTCTCAGCGTGTTTGTAAAATGGATTTTTTTCTTTATCTAATAGTTTTTTACGATCCATCAATAAAGGCGGAACCCAATAGGGATAATCTTTATAAATCTGCCATTGAAATTTTATAAAGCGCATTATATCCTTTTTAGATCGCACAATAGAAATAGTTATGTCATTCATTTTCACCTCTAAAAAAAAAGCATACTAAGTTTATAGTATGCCTTGTAATAATTTAATTAATTCTAAATCAGATAAGCCCTAATTTTGTCCCAACATTCTTGAATATCTGAATTATTTCATCAAGATGTTCATCTTCGTGGGTAGCCATGAAGCTTGTTCTCATCATTTGTCTTCCTTGAGGTACGCCGGGAGAAATAAAAACATTCACAAACACACCTTCGTCATAAAGCATCCGCCACATTTTAAAAGCAAGTGCATCATCGCCAACTATCACCGGAACAATTGCAGTTCGACCGTCAATAACATTAAATCCTAATTCATTAAATGCTTTTCTGATTTTATTTGCATTGCGGATAAGTTTATCAACAAGCTGCGGCTCGCGTTCAAGTATATTTAAAGCCGCCAATGCAGAAGCAACTGAAGCAGGAGTTGGTGATGCACTAAAAATAAGGGCAGGGCTAAAATGTTTTATGAAATTTATAACTCTTTCCGAGCCTGCAACAAAGCCTCCGAGTGAAGCAAAAGTTTTACTGAAAGTTCCCATCGTAAGATCAATTTCACTTTCAAGGTTGAATTCGCTTGCAGTTCCCCTTCCGCCTTTTCCAATAACGCCCACTGAATGAGCATCATCAATCATTATTCTTGCGCCATATTTTTTTGCGGTATTGTTAAGCGCCTTAAGATCCACAATCTCACCGCCTGTGCTGAATACTCCATCACTGACAACCAGTTTACCGGCTTCAGCGGGCAGCTTGGCAAGAACTTTTTCCAGATCATTCATGTCATTGTGTTTGTAACGAACGAATTCTGCGGTTGCGCCTTTTGCCATCAAATTACCGGCTACAATGCAAGCGTGGTTATCTTTATCGGAAATAACATAATCACCGCGATTGACTAAGGTAGGAATTACACCTTGTGCAGATTGATACCCGGTGCTGAAAAGTAATACCGCTTCCTTATTAAAAAACTTAGCAAGCCGTGATTCCAATTCAATATGAAGATCAAGTGTACCGGTTAAGTATCGCGATCCTGAACAGCCTGTACCGTATTTTTCGACTGCTTTTATTGCCGCTTCTTTAACTTCGGGATGACTTGTCAGTCCCAGGTAATTATTAGAGCCTGCCATAATTTTTCGTTTACCTTCAATTTGAACCACAGGTCCTTCATTTGCTTCGATTGGTCTGAAATATGGATAGACTCCCATTGCTTTAACTTCATCAGCACGAGTGAACTCAAGACACTTCTTAAATAAATCCAATTATAACTCCTTAAAAAATATACTATGATAATTTTAAGCGACAAATCTATGATATTCAGCTTAGATATGCAAAGTAGCACAGGCAATCCTACCTGTGCGTGATAA
>DAOLIQ010000036.1:0-29800 GCA_035328465.1 Ignavibacteriaceae bacterium
AACACAACAGGAATTTCAGTTTATATTATGGGCATTGAAGACAAAAAGTATTTACCAGAAACCTACAGAAATAAAATAGGCAAGGCAAGCGTTTCGGGCTATTGTATCAAGTTCAAAAAGCTGAAAGACATAAATATTGACATACTTGAGGCAGCAATCAGAGATGGGGTTGAGGTTTAGAATAGAAAAAATGAGCTGATGAATTAATAAAAAATAAAATATCTCTTTTCGGTTACAGCCACTTGGATACACGTTATTAAAACAGTTCTCACAACGTTACTAATGTAGCTTTGATTTACATCAGCATCACATCATCACCGCATACAAGTGCCAGACACGAGCTAATTGGTACCGCAATGCAAATTCTAACTTTGATATTTGTATTAGGACAACTTATTTTTCTGGCCAATATTGGATTCGGAATAATGTCGAGACGTAAGCTATAAATATCTGAACGAACTGCTTCCTGAAGCAAGTACAACAGACCCCCTGCTGCCAATATGCGTTTAGCAAAAAACCGGGTTCGGTACATAATTAAAGTTTTGTGTTCCGCTTGGCTGGATTCGCTGCTGGCAGACAGTTTTCGTCTCCGAAATCGCCAAACCGAAAACCGTTTTCGCAAAAGGATGACAATCTCTAACGAATTAAAATGATAACAATAGTTCGCAAACAATTGACATTATTTCTACAAAAAGACAAATCGGAAATTGTAGAATAAGCTCGACGAAAATTTTTAATACGATAGTTGATAAACCAAGAAAGCAAATTCCACACATAACCTTAATGCACCCGAGAAGTTCAACTTGTAATGCCGAAATATTTTAACAAATTTGTAATGAAGATTTTCCTTCATACTTTACTTCTAATGAAATCAGCTTGATTGTACAGATGGATGGTGCGAAATGGGAAGTGCTTAAGAATTTCAAATTAATCAAACCATAAATAGAAAATGGCAGGCATTGAAATAAAAAAAATTACGATTAACGACATTGAGCAATTACAAAAAATTGGCAGACAAACTTTCTATGAAACGTTTTCAGCAGAAAATACAGAAGAAAATATGGAGAAGTATTTAAAGGACAGATTTTCTATTGAAAAACTAACTTCCGAACTCAGAGACAACAACACTGAATTTTATTTTGCATCACTTGACAACAAAGTGATTGGTTACTTAAAACTTAACTTTGAACAATCGCAAACAGAACCTCAAGACGACAAAGCAGTTGAGATTGAGAGAATTTATGTTTTAAAAGACTTTCACGGTAAAAACGTTGGACAATTACTTTTCGATAAGGCAATTCAAATAGCCACACAGAAAAGTGCAGACTATGTTTGGTTGGGTGTTTGGGAAGAAAATTCGAGAGCGATAAACTTTTACAAGAAGAACGGTTTCGTTGAGTTTGACAAGCACATTTTCAAATTGGGCAATGACGAACAGACGGACATAATGATGAAACTAAAGCTGAATGACTAATGTGAACGAGAAAAGGACAGCTGCCAACAGCACTTTGAAAATAAGCAGGGGGTTGTATTCTGCAAATACTTTTGCTGTGATGGAAAATTTACTCTACCGAATAAACGATAGTATTTAATAAATCCAGACTTTGGAAATTTACAATCTTATTATCAGCGACAAGAAACCCAAAACAAATAGATAAATGTAATGAAGCTAACCAAACTTTTCAACGATTTTTTTGACAGCGAAAAAGCAGGCGGATTAATTTTAGTTTTCGTAACTGTACTTTCGCTCTTTCTTGCAAATTCTGCATGGCAAACAGGCTATATTAACTTTTGGCATTTTGATCTGGGCGGACACAGCATCGTTCATTGGATTAATGACGGACTCATGACAATCTTTTTTCTCCTCATTGGCTTAGAGTTAGAGCGGGAAATTTATCGCGGCGAGCTTTCTAACATAAAAAATGCTTCGTTGCCGATATTTGGTGCAATGGGAGGGATGCTTCTGCCGGCAGGTCTGTTTTTATTGCTTAATTATGGAACAGACACTCAGGCAGGGGCAGGAATTCCAATGGCTACAGACATTGCTTTTGCTATAGGCATTTTATCTCTTTTAGGTAATCGCGTCCCAACCTCCCTGAAAATATTTTTGACAGCTTTGGCAGTAATGGACGACTTAGGAGCAATCATAGTCATTGCAATTTTCTACACGACTTCAATTTCATTTGTAAATTTATTTATTGCATTGGGCATCTTTGGTTTTCTGCTTATTCTAAACCGACTGAAAATTTACAACTTAATACCATATTTAATTGGCGGAGGTGCAATGTGGTATTTTATGCTGAACTCAGGTGTTCACGCTACTATAACGGGCGTTCTGCTAGCATTTGCAATTCCATTTGGAAGCGGGGGGGAAAAATCACCTTCATATATCCTTCAACATTTCTTACACAAACCAGTTGCCTTCTTTATTCTGCCTTTGTTTGCAGTAGCCAATACTTGTATTGCCGTTGGCGACAGTTGGCAAAGCGTTTTAAGACAAACAAGCAGTTTGGGTATTATTGCTGGACTTGTAATCGGGAAGCCTTTAGGCATTTGGTTCTTTTCATTTATTGGTGTTGGCTTAGGACTTTGCGCGCTGCCGACAGACTTGAAGTGGAAAAATATTATCGGCGCAGGATTTTTAGCTGGAATAGGTTTTACAATGTCAATCTTCATTACTCTTCTTGCGTTTGATAATGTTGACACAGTAAACAATTCAAAAATTGCAATTCTTATAGCTTCATTTATTGCAGGGACAGTTGGTTTTATTTTTCTCAAACTAACACTGAAAGCGCGAGTAGAAAATGATGAAACAACTTGACTACGGAAAAATTGAAATTAAAAATACACTGCAAATCACGAAGCTTCGGGATTTAGATCAAGAAACACTATTTCCCCACCAAGCAATTTTTAACGCGCTTTAATTCAATTATTAGAAAATTGAATTTTTCAGAAGTCACTAATAGAAATAAAAAGCCGGGCTTAACCCGGCTCATACTTCAAACTAAATTTTGTTATTCAAGCAGACAAATTAGAAACAAAAAAACTATTGCCGGCTGATTATATTCATTGTACGCATCGTTCTGAAAAGCATTAATCCAGTTGGGATTTGAAAAATTAAATTCTCGTGAACCGTTTCAACAGTTTATAAATGCAGCCAATAAATTTGATTTACATTACTTAAAAGTATCTTTTGAATCTATCACAGTTACCTTCTTAACATTCAATTTGAAATTTTCTGTTTCTGAATCTTCCTTTAATACCTCGGGAGGTAACCCCGCCTTTACTAAATTAGAATAACTCATTTTAGAAAGAAGATTATTTCTTAAGCTGTTGGCAAGGGCTTCTGCTTCACTTACATCGGTAACAATTGTTACTTTCATATTTTCAATCTGCATATATTTTTTAATTGCGTTATTTACATCAACAACAGTAAGCTTTGAAAGTAAATCTCCCAATTCATTGATATAATTTTCCCGGCCATACATTTTTGAATCCATTAAATAACCGAGCTGCTCATTGGTTGAAGTAACATAAAGTTTTATATAACTCTGAAGAAACGCACGGGTCTGTTCAAAATCCTCTGCAGAAATTCCGTGCTTAATCATTTTATCCATTTCGCGCAAAGCCATCCTGAGTGCAAAATGTGCGTGGCCGATACTGATATCATTTAATTCTTCATACTGTGCTTTCAACTGCTTTGCAATTTGAACAGGTCGTATCCATAATGAAAAATAATTTGACTGCCTCGGCACACCCGAAGGAGGAACCATATTCCCACCCCCGTTATTATACCATTCAATGTATGAATAATCACCGTAATTCATCGAACGCTCTTCGCGGATCATTTGATAAAGCTTCCCGTAGGATTTTCTGTGTTCGCCTAAATAAGAATTAGCAACCATCAGTGCTGCGAACTCATCATCCGATCGGGTAATTGGTAATGGATAGCCTGCAAAAATTGCTGAACCAAATGCACCATCCTTTGCAATTATTTCAACTTCAATACCATCGGGCATTTCAATTGCTGGAGCAGAAGGTATAACAGGCTTTACATCAGATAGATTTGAAAGATCAGATTTTAACTTGTTCAAAAATTCAGCAGTATAACTTCCAGCAATACCGATCATCAAATTATTTTTAGTGAAGAATTTCTTAAAGTGATTTCTGACATCATCAAGCGTGATTGAGCTGACCGAGCTTGATTTACCTTCAACCATTGATTGATAGTTAGTCCCGCGGAAAAGAAAATCTTCGAGAGCTTTCTTACTATATTCTTCATCGGAGGAAGCGCGGATAACCTGATCAACATAAGACTGCTGATTAACTTTGACTCTTTCAAAATCCGTTTGAGTGAATGAGGGGTTAGTTATTAAGCCGATCAGGATAGGGTAAAATTCTTCCATCCAATCTTTGTGAAATTGGAAGGTAAAAATTGTCACTTCTTTATCCACTGATGAATAATAACCTGCTGCCATCGGATATATTTTATCCTGAATGTCGCTGAAACTAAGCTCACCCGTTCCGCCTTGGGTAATTAATTCAGCCGTTAAATTGGTTAGCCCTTCTTTGCCCTGTGGATCACAGATCGAGCCGTTTCTAAACATCAGCTTAACAACAACCTTTGTTGAGTTTGGCTGTTTCAACTCCACAACTTCCTGCGCCATAATAATTCCTGTTAGTATCAATGAAAAAATTAATGCTCTCATCATTCAACCCCGCCTTTCTCGTCGGCAGAAATAGTGCCGATAGTTAAACCGTTTTCAATAAAATATTTGCTTGCAACCATTTTAACATCTTCAATTGTTACTTTATCATATAAAGCATACAATCTGTTTAACGACTCAGGGTCACCGGTCAAATAAATATAATGGCTGACGGAGTTTGCAATCGCACTTGGATTATCAATCCCCATCGCATAGCTGTACTTTAAATTAGATTTAGTTTCCTGAAGCAGTTTCGGATCAACTCCATTATTTTTAATATCTTCTATTGCTTTTGTTATTTCGTCTCGGACATATTGAAAATCATCTTTGCTAATAAATGAGGCATCAATACTGATCAGATATGGATCGCGGGAATCTGTTGCACTGCCGCCAAGATATCTAAGCTTTTGTTCCTCAACAACAAGCTTTTTGTAAAGTACAGAATTCTGAGAAAATAAAATTGTGTTCAACACATCTATAGCTGGCATATCTATCTTCGAATCGCTGAATGCAGGAGCTTTGTAGTTCATACTCAGGTAGGGAGGGATAGAACCATTTTGTAAATGAAAAAACTTTATTGCCTTTTGTTCCGGTTCAGCAGGGATGTCAACTAAATAATTCCCTTTCTGCCACGCACCAAAATATTTTTCGGCAAGTTCATTCACTCTTTCCGGAGTTACATCTCCGACCACAACAATGGTAGAATATTCCGGACGATAGTAACGATCAAAAAACTTCAGTGAGTATTCATACTGATTCGGCATATCAACAATATCCTTAAAGAACCCCATTGTAGTATGTTTGTATGTGTGTGATTCAAAAGCTGTGTTAAGCAAGTTTTCATAAAGCTGCTGATAAGGACTTGCAAAGTTTTTAGTGTACTCCCCCTTAACTGCACCTGCTTCAACTTTGAAATCGTGTTCGGAATATTTAAGGTTCATAAATCTGTCTGATTCAAGGTCAAACATTTTTTCAAGATAATCTACGTTACCGGTCATGTGATAAATTGTTCTGTCTAAAGATGTGTTTGCGTTTGCACCCGCACCTGTCATTTTTAAAACCTTGTTATATTCTTCGCGTGAATATTTATCAGTTCCTCTAAACATCATGTGTTCAAAAAAATGTGCAAAGCCGGTAACACCTTCCTCTACTTCATTTCTTGAGCCCACTCTAACTACAATAAAAAATGCAGCTAAACCAGGACTATCGAATGGTATCGTTACCACATTCAAATCATTAGCAAGTTTGTGCTGATGGATGGGGTACGGCAGGATTTTTTCCTGAGCAGTTAGACTTGTTATCATAATTGAAATAAATCCTAACATTAATAATGGAGTGTATCTAAACACAATTAACTCCTTCTAATTTTGTATAAATAATTTTTTATGAAACAAATTTAAGGGAATAAGTGAGTTGAGCCAAAAGAAAATGAAGTTTTGATCCATTCAAATGATGAATGGTGCAGATTAATATTTGAATATAGTAAATCAAAGAAAAGAAATTTTTATTCATAGGTATCTCTGAGAAATTAATCCTGCATTTAATCGTCTTTTTGGCGGGTTATTTTTTTAACTTCAGTTAAGTGATGTTGATATATCTTCAAACACTATGAATTATTTTTCCCCCGGATAATTATTCTTTGCTTCGTAATTAATAATAACTATTTTATCAGCGCTTAATTCAATTAAACTATTCATAATCTTAAGGAGTAAAGATGGTACCTTTAATGGATCTCTGGCTTCCTGTTCTTCTTTCCTCAGTTATCGTGTTTCTTGTTAGCTCTGTTCTTCACATGGTTTTTAAGCATCACAACAGCGATTTTCAAAAAGTATCTTCCGAAGATCAGGTGATGTCTGATTTACGCAAAGCTAATTTATCCCCCGGTGACTATGTACTCCCTCACACGACGGATAACAAAGTCAGAAACTCTCAAGAGTTTAAGGATAAAATGAATCAAGGTCCGGTTGTTATGATGACTGTTTTTCCTTCGGGGCAAACAGGGATGGGGGCATCACTTACTTTGTGGTTTTTGTTTTCTCTGGTTGTAGGTATTTTTGCCGCATATATTGCCGGCCACGCGCTGCCTGCTGGATCTAATTATCTTTCCGTTTTCCGTTTCACAGGAACAACTGCTTTCATCGGCTATGGGCTTGCACTCGTACACGACAGCATCTGGTACAAGCGCAAATGGAGCACAACTTTCAAATTCATTTTTGATGGATTGATTTATGCTCTATTCACTGCTGGTGTTTTTGGGTGGCTCTGGCCTGCTATGTAATTTATTTTTTCAAACAATAAACACACCCCTTTAATTCCCCTCTCGAGAGGGGAAAGCCGAAGGCAGGGGTGTGTTGTTTAACTTTCCCGGCTTGTAATAAATCCAATAATTGAATAAACCACCGCCACCAACAAAGCATTAAATACAAAATTGATCAGCGTATCGCTTACAGAATGCGAGCGGCTGTCTATATCAATAAAAAGATAAACACAAACTCCAATTGCTGCGATCGAAATAATCCAGCCGACCAACGAAGACGGTAAAAATAATATCCCCTTCCTTACGAACCAGTTTATTTTCATTTAATTATTCCTTAATTGTTTATGTGATATAAATTCTCGGTGATCAAATAGAGCGCAAAGATTGAAACTACAGCAAGACTTATTATAACCAATAGAATGTTCAACAGTTTTAATTTGATAGATACATTAATTTGCTTTTGTTCTTTATCATAATCGAAGAACATAATAGATAATAAATTTATGATTATACATACGATAGGTAATCCAACAAAGAACAGCGGTGTGATAAATTTTGTTAATGGCGATTTATCTAAGCTCGCAATAAATTCCTCAAAGATGTCAATTACGTGAAGATTTATATTAAAATAATATTTCATAAATACCATAAACAAAAAGTAACACGGAACCACAATCAGCCACACACCCATAGCTGCAGACTTTTTTGAATTAACTATCGCCAGCTTCAGTTTTTTATTTGAATCCGTGACGGCAAAATCAGGCTTCTTCAAATTGTCCATCTTATTAATGAATTCTTTTTCTTCCATTTTATTTTCCTTACTGCTTCCAGACATTCGATTGTCTTAGTTACTTTTTACAAAGAATTTCTGAGTCTCTGCAACCCTCTCGATATCAGAGACTTTACTGTCCCCTCCTTCTTACCCAGAATTTCCGAAATTTCTTTTACACTTTTTTCTTCGAAGTATTTCAATGCAATCACTTCCTGATATTTAACTGGTAATTCCTCAAGCTTCTTCTGAACCAAAATAAAATCATCATTATTTTTTAATTCCTCTTCAATCCTTGCGCGTTCTTCTTCAAGATTTTCGTTGTTCATAATATCAAATTCATCACGATCTAAAAGCAAGTCAAGCGAGCATGGGGTATATTTTTGCTTTCTGTAATACTGGTTAATCTCATTAGTTGCAATCTTAAACAACCACGAGCTGATGGAAACATCCTTCCACTTAAATTCATTTATTTTTAGAAATGCTTTTAAAAAAGTCTCGGCTACAATATCTCCCGCAAGATCATAGTTCATCGTTCTTCTTAAAATATAACCGAAAATTTTATGATAATAAAGATCGAACAGGACACCGAATTCATTCGGATCCGTTCTTATTTTTTCAAGTAAAAGCTGTTCTTCGCCGGGATTTATCAAACTTTTAATAGTATAATGCTAAAGATGAAAATTCGTTGCACAATTCAATCAAAATATATTAACTAAAATTAAGAGAATACTATTGCCGGAAATTTTAAATTTAATTTAACCCCCTTGACTAAGACTATCCTACAACAAAAAGTACATTCATTCAAAATTTCCCCTCTTGAGAGGGGAATTAAAGGGGTGTGTTGGTTAGCTAAAAAAAATCAATTCTGCTATGTCATTCCGAACCCGATCCGGAATCTATGGAAGGAACACCGGCGGTATTGTTAAAATTTTGTTAGACTTATTTAGATTATGTTTCATACAAAGTATGCGAACATTTGCGGCCGTTAAACTTGTACCACCTTTTGAATAGGGCAACTCGTGATCGTAGTGTAAGTTTTCTTTTGATCCGCAAAGAACACACTGCCCTTTGTCGCGGGCCCAAACTTCTACCTTAACACTGGTGGGAATCATCCGGTTATGCGGCAACACAAATTCTTTATTAAACGCTTTAACTTCTACGGGCTGAAGATAAAACTTGAAAACATTTCTCACTCCATCAAAAATTATTTTTGCATCAATCAAACTGAAGAAACCCTTGTAACACCAAATACCATCCTTTATCTTTTCATAAACTTTAACTTTGTGCGGATGCTCTGCTAATTTCATTTTGTAAGCCTGAGCCGCAGTAAAAAATTTTCCGTTTTCTGTTAACGTACCTTTGGGTGTTGTAAATGGCTGGTCTGTTTCTTTTGGATCTTTCGCTACATTGATTGGTGCATCGTGCCCTTCGTAAATAAGCGTGTTTGTTTTCGCATCCCACTCATTTGCATAAGGTGCATTCTTTCTAACTGACATAAGAAAAACCGAATACTCCGGCTTTATCTGAAAATTCATTCCCTTCTGTATGTTAGCATTCTCTGCAGCAACTAACTCTGCATAGCTAATTATATCATCAACTTTAAAACTTGGTTTTGGAAAGAAGGATTTCATTACTCATCAACAAAATAATCTAAATCGATCTTCTTCAACTCATATTTTGATGTTGTAGTTACACCAACATTAAAATCAATCATATACTCTGCTAACTGATCACCATCAATTAATATAATTTTAGATTCGATTTTTGAAGCAAAATCAATTGCATCTTTAGAAAAATTAGATGTTGAAATAAAAATTCCCTTCTTCGCTCTTTGTCCTTGTAGAGCACCAGCAAACTTTTGTATTTCGGGTCTGCCAACTGTTGCTTCCCATCTTTTTGCTTGCACATATATTATATCCAAGCCTAATCGGTCTTCTTTAATTATTCCATCAATGCCTTCATCTCCACTTTTACCTATCGCTTTACCAGCATCTCTTAGGCTCCCTCCATAACCCATTTTTACTAAAACCTCAATTACTATTTTTTCAAATAAAGTTGGATCACTTTTCTTTAAGTGTTCAAGAATATCGCTTAATAATTCTGTTCTTAAGTTTTCGTATGCTGTTTCAAACGCCTCTTCCGGTGTTTTATCCTGGAATTCTATTACTTCTGTTTCTTCCTCAACTTTTCTTTTCTTCTTTTTAAATTCTTTAAACTCCTCATAATGAGTTAATAATTTATTATCAATCTTTGATGGATTTGAGGCTAAGACTTTTTTACCCCTTTCTGTAATTACAAAAATTCCTCGTTTGGGAGAATCCAATAATCCGGCCTTTTTCATATAGGTTCTTGCCCAACCCACTCGATTAAGAAATACTTCTTGTTGTCCACTTGGCAACATTTCTTTTCTGTCATCGTCAGAAAGATTAAACTCATTGGTTAGGAATTTAACCGCTTCGTGTACAGAATGTTCTTTCTGATCTGCCACAAACTTTAAGAGAGGAAGCATAATAGTTTGATAATCCGGAATAGCCATAACTTAACTCCAATAGAATTTGTAAATAAGTTATTCACCAACTCCCCATCCTCAGAAATAAATTTAAAATATAAGAGAGGAAGTAAATGTATAGCATAAACTCAATGCAAAACTAAGCAGGTAAGAAGCAAAAGCCAAGAAGTTTTATAAAATGTTAACCGATAAATGCTCAATGAGGAATGGGAAAATTAAAGACAGGAAATCAATAAATGAAGATGAGTTAGATAATAAATCTATATCCAATTAATTTTAATTTCATTTTCAAGGGCTTTAAATTCTTTATCACCAGTAACAAGAGTCGCTTTTTTAATTTTAGCTAAAGCTGCCGCATACGCATCGGCATAGGACATTTTATTAAATGCTTTAAACTCAGCGGCTTGCAAAGTAAGGCTTATGTTCGCTTCTACAATATCAATAGGTAAGGCTTTCGTAATTTCTAGAACAAGTTTTGCTTTTGGTTCACCGCCAACTCGCAAAGCGTGATAATATACTTCGCCAAGATTTACCACACACATAAAGGCGTATTCACCAGCATCAACACACTTTTCAAAAATCTCAGAAACAATCGCATATCCTTCTTCCTTGTTTAAGTATGCAATAAGCGCATAGCTATCCAGAACGATAGGTTTCATAGCTCGCGTTCTTTCTTTTTGTCATCCATTAATGACTTAAGCATTTTACCTTTTTCGCCAACTATACCTGCAAGTTTATTAAAGTACTCTTTGTCTAATGGCTGCACAATCAATTTGCCTTCCTGTTCTATAAACGCAACCTTTGTACCGTTCTTCATTCCATATTTTCTTCGGATTTTAACCGGAATTACTATCTGTCCTTTTGTTGTTATTACTGCTGTTTCCATATTCTTACTCCTTTTAATTGTAAACTTACATATAATGATATAGTAAGTCAAGAATATTTTTATGCTACTTAATAATAAATGTATTACTATTTATTAAAAGTTGGTGGTGAGCACTAATACAACAGTCAAATCCTTTTATTAAATGCTCCATGTTCAACCTCAGTGATAAATATTAAAATAAAATAGCTACCCTCCGCTTCTATTTTCCCATACAAACCTAAACCAATCATTACACACACCGACAAATAATCCAAAACAACCTTCACTTTCTTGCCTACAACCTACCACCAACTACTCACCCCCTTAATTAACTGATTTAAACCCTAACTTCCAGATCTAAAGAATAAATACTCCTGAATCATCTGCTCCCATTAAATCAATAACATACATTCAATCACCAACACAAGTGTAGCGATCAATCTGAGTAAATCCGCCGAATCTGCGGAATCTGCGTTCTATTCCTTCCTAAACCCTCAGACCTTAATCGTTTTCCATTTCCCTTTTTTAAATAAAAAATATCCCGCAATAGAAAATACCGTTTCGCAGATAACCACCGTCCAATAAACTCCAGGTGCGCCTAAAGAAAGCTGCACAGATAATAAATACGCAAGCGGTATCTGCATCAGCCAGTATATGATGAGATTCATAATAGTTGGCGTGCGTGTATCCCCCGCCCCGTTAAACGCCTGCACGAGAACCATCCCGAATGCATAAGAAAAATAACCTAGAGAAAATATTTTTAAACACTGCGCTGCAGAAGCAACTACAGCTTTTTCGTCCGTAAAGAAATCAGCGATGCTATCCGATAAAAATATAAACACGATCATCACCGTCCCCATAAAAATTGCGTTAAAAAATCCGGTACGCCAGACAGATTTTTCAGCGCGTTCAGGTTGAAGTGCACCAAGGTTTTGCCCAACCATTGTAGCTGCTGCATTTGAAAACCCCCATGCAGGAAGAATTGTAAATATTATAATTCTAATTGCGATTGTATAACCTGCAAGAGCCACACTTCCAAATGTCGACATGATCCTCATCAAAAATATCCAGCTCGCCGAACCAATAATGAACTGGGCAGTAACTCCCGAAGAAAGTTTAACAAGCCTAACAACAATATCATTTTTATACTGCCAGTTGCCAGTGTGGATTTTAACTATTCCCCTTCCCTTCGCCAGATGATAGATCTGGTAACAAATACCGGCTGTACGCCCGATTACTGTTGCTATTGCTGCCCCCTCAATTCCCCATTCGGGAAAGGGACCAATACCGAAAATGAACATCGGATCTAGAATTATATTAATAGTGTTCGCAATCCACAACGATCGCATTGCAAGTGCGGCATCCCCAGCTCCGCGGAAAACTCCGTTGATCAGAAATAACAGGATAACAATAATGTTGCTGCCGAAAATAAGTCTCGTATATCCCGCCCCCTCTGCAATGATCGCTTCAGAAGCGCCCATCAATCTTAAAAAATCCTTAGAAAATAAAAGCCCGGCAATCATAATTGGAACTGCAATAATAAACGCCAGATAGATAGACTGTACTGCCGCGATAGATGCGCCCTCATTATCTTTTTCTCCAACTCTTCTTGCAATCATTGCAGTTGTACCCAATGCCAGCCCCCACCCGAGTGAATAAGTTATTGTCATTAAAGATTCAGTTAGACCTACAGCGGCTATTGCATTCACACCAATTTTACTTACAAAGAAAATATCAACTACGGCAAAGAGCGATTCCATTACCATCTCAAGAGTCATTGGAATGGCGAGGAGAATAATAGCGCGATCAATATTTCCAGAAAGAATGTTTGCATCTTCGCCTGCAATTCCGAGACGAAGGAGATTCCAAGCAGAGGATATTTTATTAATGATATAATTCATAAAATTTTTTATTGTTAAAAAAGAATTTTGCGAAGATAGGAAATGACGGGCAATCCATTAAATAAAAAATGCCCGACCGGTTTATTGATTCGACGATCGGGCATATAAAAAATTAAACTAAAACTATTGCATCAAAATCATCTTCTTTGTGCTGACAAAACTACCGGCACTTAATTGATAAAAATAAATTCCGGATGATAACCCTGAACCATCAAAAGTAACTTCATAAGTGCCTGCCGGTTTGTAATCGTTTACAAGAGTCGCAGTCTCATTTCCCAGCACATCATAAACTTTAATATTTACCAAAGTCCCTTCTACTTTGGAGAAGGGATTTAGGGATGAGGCTGGGATTGTGTATTTAATTTTTGTTAATGGATTAAATGGATTGGGATAGTTCTGTTCAAGAGAATAACTTGAAGCAGGAATCTGATCTTCAACATCAGTAATAATTGTAATTGATTTCAAAATAAAATTATCAGGATCAAATGTGAGCCCGCTAACTTCACCTGGAACAGTTAAATTAAACTGCTGCACCTGCTGGTCATTAAATATTGTCAACGTCGTATCACCTTCAGCAGTAGCAATTTTAATTTTGATAGGCATCGTAAAAAATTCAGGGTTTGAATTTACCTGCTGCTCTATATTTAGATGAACGAAATAAGTATTACCTGATTTTTTTTCACTACTCCATATAACATTGTATTGAGGATAATTTTCGCCATAAATCCATTCTTGAAAAAAATAATCCAGATCAATTCCGGAAACATCTTCAGCAACTCTTTGAAAATCTTCGGTGACTGCGACATCATATTTTAGCAGCGGGTCGTCTGCATAGTCCTTCATGATTTTAAAAAAGATACTGTCACCAACCACACCCCTTAGCATGTGTAAAACAGTTGCACCTTTTGAATAACTTCTTGCACCATTAAAAATTTCACCGATGTCCGAAATATCTTCAACCCAAATTGAACCTTGGGCATTTTTCGCGTTCGACATTTCACCGTTCATATAATTTTTGTATCCGGTTGTTCCATTTACAGCTTCAAGATAAATGCCTTCGAGATAAGTGGCAAATCCTTCATTAAGCCAAATGTGATGCCAGTCTTTGCAGGTAATCATATCGCCATACCATTGATGAGCAAGTTCGTGAGCAACAAGCAGATCTGAATATCCGCCAACGGAAGTAATAGTCTGATGTTCCATTCCCCCGCCCCAGCCAAATTGAGCGTGTCCATATTTTTCATTTATGAATGGATAAATTCCAAATCTATCAGAATATATTTCGAGCATATCAGTTGTTTTATCCAAAATCGCCTGCACTGAAGGCGTAAACGATTCGGGATAAACATAATGAGTGACCGGCATTGAGTAAGTATCATAATTAAATGTCTGCTCATATAAAACGAAATTAGTTATCGCTAAAGAAATAAGGTAGTGGGCAATCGGATAACTATTTTTCCATTTATAAGTATGAGTGCCATCCAAATTATTAACAACTTCTATTAAGCGGCCGTTAGAAACCGGAGTGAGGCTCGTATCAATAGTTACCCAAACATCCGATGAATCAGCTTTGTCGGCAGGAGTATCTTTACAGGGGAACCAATCGCTTGCGCCGTATGGTTCGCTCAATGTGTAAATTGTTGGTATTGAATTATGAGTGCCGTATTCAAAACTGCCGAAGCCGCTGGAGCCAGGCGTGCCGTGATAATTTATTAGTAAGCTTATTTTTTCACCGGCGGAATAAGTTCTATCGAGTGTTATATTTACTTTTCCGTCTGAATGAGTAAATACAAGGGGGATTCCGGATAATAGAACAGAATCAACAGTTAACGGATTTTGTAAATCGAGAAAGATGAAATTAGTTGATGCTGAGCTGTCACTTATTTCAAAATCAATATTTACTTCGCCTGAGATGAAAGGGTGGGTGTAGTCAATAAACAAATTTAATTTGTAATATGATATGTCTATTTGAGGATCGCCGGGATAATCAATATCAAAGGAATTATTTCCCTTTTCAAAATTTTCTTTTTCTGAAATTCTTATTTGTCTGTTTTCTTCTATAAAACTTTTTTGCTGTGCAAAGGATAAACCAAATGCAAAAACTATAATTAGAAATATGTTTTTTTTCATTGCCTTCTTAAATTTTTATTTGTAATAACTAAACCTACATCAAATTAAATCTGATATCAAACCAGATTATTATCAATTCCGACGTGTTATCTATCGACCTCCTGAATTCTACAGATAGAACGAAAATTACAGTATCGGCAGACTTTATTTTCGCGATCCTCAAGTGTGCTAAGATTAAATTTTCCTTCGGAAATAAGTGAAGAATATTTATCAATTGCATCAACACATATTTTAATCATTTCAATGTTCGAGTTGGTCAGTTCTTCATCAGATTTTTTATTTGCCGTTCTCAGCAAACTCACAATTTGTTTTCCGAATTCTTTTTCAGAAAACTTTAATGAATATATATACCCGTGCTGAGGCTTCATGTCCATATTCAATTGCGATTTTATTAGTTCAATGGCGGCGAACATATAAAGCGGAATCTGCAATGAAAGACCCTGGAGAAGTTCTTCAGTTTTTGGTTTTTTGCCGCCAAGCTTATAATCAATGATATTGAATACACCATCCTTTTCATTTATATCAATCCTGTCTATTTTTCCTCTCACAGTTGTGCTGCCGGCTTTGACTTTAAGCTCACTATTCTTTTCCGATTCATCCCCCTTCTCCAGCATTCCAAATGCTGTTTCAAAAAACATTGGTACGAATCCTGCGTCGGAATTCCTTTCCTGGATTAGAAACTGATAAAGGATTGAATTTTGTTCACTGCCATTAATTCCTAGAATTTTTTCCTGTTCATAAAATGAGAAGAATGACTTAAAGTTTGCCTGGCTGATATTTTGCCGCGCAATATCAAATAAAAGTTTTTTTGCTTTCTGAAAATCTTTTTCAGAGCAGCCGGCGAGAATTATTTTTTTTCTTGTTAACCTGTTATAAAACTCGTATAGAATTTTATGGAGGAGGCTGCCCATTTCAAGTGCTTCAAAATCCTCTGTTGGCATTTGAGGGGGTTCGAGTTTCAAAACTCTTTCAGCAAAATATTTGAATGGACATCTAGCATAAGTTTCAAGTTGTGATGTTGAGTAAATATTCTCTCTAAATGTTTCAAGTTTTAATTTTGCTTTAGCCGAGATGTTCGTGCCGATACTTCCGTTGTAGATGGAAATGCTTCCCACTCCCTGAAGTCTTTCTGTATCAGCTTTAATTTTTTCTAAAATTTCTTCAATGTTGATACCATTTTTTTTTGCCTGCAAAATCACCTGATAATCATCAACATTATTCTTGCCGATTAGCTGCAATAATTCTTCTTTAGAATAAACTAAAGAATCAAAACTTTTCTCGTCCTTCTTTTCAATCTGGAAAGATTGTTTAAACTCTGAAAGGAAATTTGATTCAACAAGCTGGGCTTTATCATCCGAATCGCTTAATGAAAAGTATAATTTCTTCCGCCAAGAACATAGTGCCTGATAAAATCTGTAACGTTCTTCAGTCTGATGAATTTCTTCTTTTTTTCGGAATGAACCTGAAAAAAATATTTCGGGGGAATATTTAGTTGGCAGATCTCCATCGTTCATTGATGCGATAAACAGGTAGTCGAATGTAAGTCCGCGTATTTCGTCCAGTGTAGTTATCTGAACACCATAGCCGGGAATTTCGTGAACATTATAACGGGCTGCGTTAACAGCATTTCGAATATTATTGAGAAAATATTTTAGAGGGAAAGTTTTATCACTTCCTTCCTCCAGTTTTAAAACCTCGAACAATTCTTCAACGACTGATAAAAATTTCCTGAATCCACGTACGTTCAATTCAATATTTTTGTCATCCCCCCCAAGCAGGTTCCTTAATACTCCAGACGATAAAATAAATTTTCTAAATTCTATTTTGAATTCGTTAATAGAAAGTTTTTTATCAAACGGTTTAAGCATATCATAAATTAAATTAATATCATTCAATGCCTTGTTTAGCATTCCTGCTTGACGCTCGATATCAGTAAAATCATCATACTCGTTCATTCCCGTTTTTAATGCTGCTTGTATTGAATTATTCCAATTAGCATAACCCGAAATTATTTTTAGTTGAATAGAAATTTTTAACAGATTAGAAAGATCCACCTCCCCAATGTTTATGTAGCTGTTGTTTAATGCGCGGAAAATATTTCTGTAGTAAAAATCGTTCTCCAGAATATCGAGTAAATTTACTATTGAAATTACAGGTATGCATGTGCTTAACGGGATTCTGTCAGTCAGATTGAATGGAATTTCATATTTATTAAAAGTGTATCTGATTAATGGTGAATATTTTGTTATCAGGTTAAAAACAACACAAATGTTATCTGGCTGTATTTTATCGTTAATAATAATTGATTTGATTTCCTTTGCGATGATTTCAATTTCCTTTTGGTGATTCGAGGCGCAGATTTCGGTAATCACATCTTTGTATGTAGTGATAACCTTCCCTTTATTAAGGAATAGATTTTCTTTTATAGCCTTTTGAAAGGTTAACCCTGAAATTGTGGATGAATCTTCAATAATGTTAAACTGTCTTTTAGTCAGGCTATCAACGCATTTATCAAGATGATTAAAGATAAATGTATTTTGATTAAAGTAATCAAAATTTATAAAAAGTTTGCACCCTCTGACCGATGAAGACAAATTAATAATTTCTATTTCTGGTGAAGTAAATTCATCAAAACCATTTACTATAATTAATTCGACTTCGGGATAAATTTGTCGGAACACGTTGTGGAATCCAACTTCCTTCATTGAAATCAATTCTAAATATAGATCCCCAATTTCCCCTGCCTTAAGTTGATGACATTTTTGAGAATAAATTTTATAAACGTTAATTATATCTTTTGCCTTTAAAGCTTCAGCTTTTTCGAGATGCGCCGTTTCTTTTTCAAGTTGCTCCGGAGTTATCCCGTGGCGCTTATATTCGGAGATAACATTTTGAACTCGTTCAAGCGTACCGGCAGGAATCTCGTCTTTATATAAAGAAAAATAACTGAGCTTACTTTCTTTGAAACTATGTTTTAACAAAACGGAAGCAATCGTTTCATTCAATAAAGAAATTCTTTGGGAATTATTAAAGGCTAAACATTTTACAACGAATGAACCAAGCGTTTCAATATTAATTTGCGAGGCTGATCCATTTGGTGAGCGTGATACAATTTCTCTCTGCAGTTGGCGAAGTTTTCTATTCGTAGGTACAATTATCAGCAATTCAGAAAGCTTAGCAGAATTAATTTTTTGTTCAATTAAAAAATTTAGATCAACCTTTGAAATATTTTCTTTTGTCAAAATCATTTGATGTTCATTTAATATTTTTGTTGATCTTCGGAATGATTGTGATCAATTAGTATTGATTGAAAATTATTGTCTTGCATTTTATTTTTTTATAGCTGATTTTTAAAACAAAAAAAGTGAATGCTATGAAATCAATTATCTTTGCAGCAATATTACTAATTCCTCTTTGCAATTTAAAACCGCAGGATATAGGAGAATTTGCCCCTGAAAAAACTCCAGAACAGTTTCCCGACAACGCTTTAGGGCTGGATATTATGTTTGGCGAAGGCGGATTGGGCTTTGGTGGTTTTTATAGAAGAGAAGCCGCAACGGACTTAACAACATTTGTAGACTTTTCAATCTCTGAAGCGAAAGACGATCGGGAATTTCAGTATGTTGATTATTTTGGAAATACTTTTACTGTTGGTAAAAAAAATCGTGTCTTTCTTCTGCCGTTAAACTTTGGAGTGCAATACAGAGTCTTCGGAAGCATAATATCGGATAATCTGCGGCCTTATGTTAATGCTGCATTTGGTCCCGTACTTGGCTTAACCACCCCCTATGAAAAAGAATTCTTTAAAGCCTTTGGAGATACAAAAACACATATAGCTTTTGACAGCTATGTCGGGTTCGGTGCTAACTTCGGACTTGATAAAAAAAGTCTTATCGGATTGAACGTTCGTTATTATTACACTCAATTTATTGGTGAAGGAGTTGAAAGCCTCGAGGGAAATTTAAGAAAATCATTCAGCACATTTTTTATCACAATAAATTTTGGATTTATGTATTAATCTTCAATTTGAAATTCATTTCTCATTACATTTTTGTGCTGAGTTCTCGGAAATAACTCGAAGAGGGCGAAGAGCACAATATCGTTTTCTTTAAGTTAGAATGTTAACATCACTACTTTACCTAATATTCTGGGATAAAGTCGATAAATAATTTGGAATTAGTATTAAGATAGGAACATTATTCCTATCTTTTATAATTCTGATTAAATGTTTAATAGAAAAAATTATGCCGCAAGATTTACAGTTCGAACAATCACTTTACAGCCGATATGAATTTTATAAAGAACAATCAATTAAAACGAGATTGCTAAAACATAAAAATGTTGAAATGCTGCTTCGTAAACAATCAGGCAATAAGTTATTTCATATTATCAAAGTTGGTGAATCTGTTGAGGGACGCTCACTGAATTTAATTAAAATAGGTGAGGGAAAAACAAAAATTTTTTTATGGTCTCAAATGCATGGAGATGAGCCGACCGCAACCGCGGCTATCTTTGATATATTAAATTTTCTTTCTGCTAATGACGACTACAATGAATTCAGGAAAATCCTGTTTAAAAATGTGACCATTTGTATTTTGCCTATGGTCAACCCGGATGGTGCAGAAAAATTTCAAAGAAGAAATGCATTAGAGATTGATCTAAACAGAGATGCCTTAAGGTTAGAATCACCAGAATCTATGATTTTGAAAGACACGTTTGATTCGTTAAACGCTGATTATGGATTTAACCTCCACGATCAAAGTAAATATTATTCAGTAGGTAATAGTTTTAGGTCAGCGGCTATTTCATTTCTTGCCCCTCCCACGGACGAAATAAAAACCATTCCTCCAAATCGTGCTGCTGCCATGAAACTCATTGGTCAATTATTTTTGAGGGCAAACTCATTTATTCCGGGTCATATAGCCCGTTATGATGACGAGTATGAACCCCGCGCTTTTGGCGATAGTTTCCAAAGGTCCGGGACAGGTATTATTCTCATCGAATCAGGCGGGTGGCGCAACGATCCAGAAAGACAATTCATAAGAAAAATAAATTTTATTCTGCTTCTTTCTGCGTTCAAATTAATAGCGGAAAAGTCATTTAACAAAAAAGATATTTCTATTTACGAATCCATTCCTTTCAACAATGAGAGATTAAGTGATTTTATTTTCAGGAATGTTACTTTATACTACAAAGATAAATATTACAAAACAGATTTTGCAGTTCAATCTGAGGATAAATTTTTTGATAATAATAGGATTTCAACCAGATCATTTATTTCGGATATTGGAGATATGTCTCTTTTCTCAGCATACAACAATTTTGATTTCAGCGGCTATGAGTTAAGACCGGGTAAAGAAATTACTTTTTCTGAGACGTCACTTGAGGAGATTGATTATCTCGATCTACTATCAAAAGGAATAACCACTCTCATTTTTTCCAATGCTACAGTAGATCATTTATCACAAAGCAAGCTTCCTATTAGGGTTTTAGCAGAACCCGATACGATTAAAAATGGATTTAAATTACAAGGTCCGGCTGAATTTTTATTAGTGAAAAATAATATTATTCGTTTTGCTTTTGTAAATGGGAACTTGTTCGATTTAAGAAATGATTTTTGGCTAACAAAATAATTCCTATGAAGTTTCTATCTTGATAAACGCTAAATAAGAATTTTTCATAACATAAAATGGAGCGAATATGTTTAACATAAAAAACATCCTTTTACCGACCGACTTTTCTAAACTATCTTTTTCGGCTGCAGAATATGCTTTAGAACTTGCTGAAAAATACAGTGCAAAAATTCACGTTCTAAATGTTCTCGAAAAGACACCGCCAATATTAGCAATTCGTTCTCTTGATCTATCGCAGGATAAAATAATAAAAGAAATTGACAGCGCTGCTAAAAAATCATTAGCCGAAGCAGTTCAAAAAATAACCAAAAATAAAAATTTGGAGGTTGTTTCCGTTATACGAAAAGGAAATGATTATGAAGAAATAATAAAATATTCCGAAGAGAAAAGAATAGATATTATAGTAATAGCAACGCATGGGAGAACTGGAATTTTGCATACTTTAATCGGAAGTGTGGCAGAAAAAGTAATCAGATTCTCAAAAATCCCCGTATTAGTAATAACACCGAAGATCAAAGGCAATTAATTCCTTGCTTAAATCCATAATAATGAATATTTTTAGTACTTGTTAAAGAATAGATAAGGAATAATATGGCAAGAGTAAAAAACGTTGAGGCATTTTGCAACAACTGTAATGGCATCAGAAAAATGGAAATTACAGGTGATTTTGCTGCCAATGAGAATAAGAAATGGGCGAAATGTAAAAAGTGCAAACAAACAACTGTAATTGATTTTAATCTTGAAGAGAGAGCCGCAAAAGTATCGTTAGAAGGGATTGAAAAAAATTCTTTCAAAGTATATTCTCCGGCAGCATCTTTTGAAATTGGTGAAGCGATCTACCATAAAAATTGGGACGATTACGGAAAAGTAATTTCTAAAGAAATTCTTTCAGATGGAAAGCATTCCATTTCTGTTGAATTCCAAAAATCTGGACAAAAAAAATTAATTGAATCATTAACCACATAATCAAAATTGAAGCGAGGTGAATAAAACTTGGTTGGAATTTCCATCGGTGATAACGAATCTATTGACAAAGCTCTAAGACGATTCAAAAAGAAATATGAACGATCGGGTATATTAAAAGAATATAAAAAACGGACGTTCTTCGTTAAACCTTCTGTTAAAAAGAGACAGGAAAAACTAAAAGCTGTACGAAGAGCACATAGACCTGAATTTTTACCACTCTAATTTCTTTGCCCCGTTCAGCGGGGCAATTTTTATTTTAAATCGATGTTTGGTTCTGTTACATCTCTTTTTTCTACGCGTAAATAGTTTTTCTCAAAATATTTCACAATTTGATGAAACGCCTCATCAACGTTGCTGCAAAATGTAAATTTATTTAAATCTGATCGGCTTACAACTCCATTATTTACCAATGCTTCAAAATTGATTATACTCCTCCAATATTTTTCGTCATATACCATAAGCAGCATTTTCTTTTTTATTTTTTCAGTTTGGATAAGGGTTAGTATTTCAAAAAATTCATCCATCGTTCCAAATCCACCTGGAAAAACTATTAATGCTTTTGCAAGGTAAGCAAACCAGAATTTTCTCATAAAGAAATAATGAAATTCAAAACTTAAATCTTTGGTTACATATTTATTAACAAACTGTTCGAATGGTATACTAATGTTAAGCCCTATGGAATAGCCTCCAGCTAGTTTTGCTCCCTTATTTGCTGCCTCCATGATTCCGGGTCCGCCTCCCGAGCAAATAATAAATCTGTTCGAATTAGTTTCAAGTGAGAGTGACCATTCTGTTAATTTCTTAGAAAGTTCAACGGCATCCTCATAATATTTTGACATGTTTAATAGCTGCTGTGCTTGGCGTAAATTCTCAGCAAGGAAATTGGTTTTCGGATTTATTGTATTGAACTTTTTTACTTCAGCAAGAGAGTCTTTTCTTGATTTAAGCCTTGCAGAGCCAAAAAAAACAATAGTATCAATTATTTTATATTTTTTAAATTTGCTTTGCGGCTGAAGATATTCCGAGAGCATCCTGATTATTCTACCGTCGGAAGAATTTAAAAAATCAATATCTTCGTATGCTTTCAAGTTATTTTTTTTAATTGACATGATAAATTTCTTTCTTAGTTTCAATTAGTAAAAAAATGGCTGTTAATAAACAAAAACCATTTATAATTTTTATAGTTCGAAATTAAAACAATTCTTTCTCTTAAAATAAATATTATAGAATATTAGAGCTGCAAATGATTAAGATAATAATTACAATTCTATTTTTCTCTTTACAGCTTATCGCCTCCGATAGAGAGCAAACACAACAAAAGATTATTAATTTACTATCATCACTATCTGAGAAAACGAATGCGGGGCTTTTAGTCTTTAATCCGCTTACTCAGGATACAATCTTCAGTCTGAATAGTTTTCAAACAATGATTCCAGCCTCCAATACTAAATTATTCACAACTTCTGTTGCGCTAGTTAGTTTAGGCGGGGACTTTAAAATATCACTGAAATTGTTTACAGATGATAGTTACTTAAAGGATGGGATAATAAATGGAAATATTTATCTAAAAGGATTTGGAAACGCGACCATAACTGAAAATGACCTCCTGTTATTCGTTAAACATTTGCAAGAGTTGGGAATATATAAAATCACTGGAAATATTGTTGGCGATGAATCTTATTTTGACGACGCTTATTACCGGGCAGACTGGATTGATGATGAAGTCAGTACAGTAAAATTATCTCCCATTTCTGCTTTGATAATTGATCGCAACCAAATAATTACATTTAAGAAAAAAGGCCGCCGAACTAAAAAATATGTTGAGGACATTAAACAACCGGCGCTACACGCCGCAAATCTTTTGAAAGAAAAACTTGATAATGCAGGAATAAATGTTTCCGGCTCCGCAATTCAAGATATAACTCCGATAGAGACTGACCAGATTGATGAAATTTCAATATCCCTTAGAGAGTTTGTTTCGTTGATAAATAAACATTCCGATAACTACCTTGCTGAATGTCTCTTTAAAATCATTGGCGCTGAGTATAGTAAAGTTGAAGGTAACTCTTTCTATGCAACTCAAGCAATCCTGGACTTTTTAGATCAGAATAATATCTACTCACAGGGTACAGAAATTGTTGATGGATCAGGCATTTCAAGATTTGACAAAGTTACCCCCGCCTCTGTGGCTGGGGTTCTTGAATCGATGTATTTTAACTTAAATAGTTTTGAAGATTTTTATAATTCACTAAGTGTTGCAGGTGTTGATGGAACATTGCGTTCACGGTTTACCGGCTCTTATGCAGAAAATAATTTTCATGGCAAAACCGGAACACTTAATGGAGTAACTTCTCTCTCCGGTTATCTCAAAACAAAAGGTAATGATGATTTAATAGTTAGTTTGATTTTTGAATATCAAAAAGGCAGCTCAAGATTACATAAGAATATTGAGGATGATATAATAATCGCTTTAAGTGAAATGGAATAAAAAGCCCCATAAAAGCGGGGCTTTAATTTCATTGATTTGGTTGATTCGTTTGAGGCACCGTCGGGGTAGTAGGCAAATTTTGTCTGCCTGATTCCTGTATTATACTCCTTTGCTCGGGTGTTGCCTGACCCGGAAGGAAGAATAAATTAATTACAATAGCAAGTACAGCTAAAGCACCTGCAAGCCACCAGGTTCCTTTAGCGAGAAAATCAGCCGTACGTCTTGTTCCGAACATGGCTCCGGCACCTGCACCGCCAAAGGTCCCCGCTAATCCACCACCTTTGCTGGATTGTAAAAGAACCATCACAATCAATAATACTGCTACGATTAATGCGACAAATGTTAACACAAAGTACATATCTTTCTCCTTAAATTGGTAGCGGGGGAGGGATTCGAACCCCCGACACGTGGATTATGATTCCACTGCTCTAACCTACTGAGCTACCCCGCCAATTATTTTTTCGGGTGCAAATATAGAAACTCCCTTGAATAATTCCAATTTGAAAATAAATGAGTCGAAATTATTTGGACAACTGATTTTTAATATTTACAATGTATTCTTCTCTGAAAATTCCATCAATATTGCTTGTATAATCAACAATATTGATTCCAGCATCATTCAATCTTTGATCAGTGTTAGCTATTCTTTCAATAGGATCTGGATGAGTTGACAAAAATGTTGCTATCTCATCAGCCTCTGAACTGACTAACCCTTCATCACGCATTTTTTCAAAAAAGAATTTTACACCACCTGGATAATATCGAGTGTCCTTCAAATAATTAAAAGAAAATTCATCCGCTTCATCTTCATCAGAGCGACTATTAGCAAGGAAAGCAAGTCCGACAAAAAGATTAGCGGCTATCTCTGCTATTTGAGAAGGGTTTTCACCAAGTATTAAACTTAATAAGAAAGATACGCCGTAATAAGCGGTCATTCTTTGCGTGGCGTGTCTGCGTTCGGCGTGAGCAATTTCGTGTCCAAGAACACCGGCGAGTGCTGCTTCAGAATCAAGATAATTCAACAATCCGGTGTAGATATATAAAAAGCCCCCAGGTAATGCAAAAGCATTAAGCGTATTTGGATCATCAATAATTTCTATTTGATAGGGATAAATATTTTTATTTTCGATTTGAGGTGAAGCGAGAATGTGCTCGAATATTCGTGTTTCAATGTAGCTCTTTACGAATGGATTGCCATGATAAATTGGGTATTCTTGTGGATTGCCATTTATTTCATTAACAACTTCCTGACCGAGTTGAACATCATCTTCCTGCGAGAAGATATTTACACCATCATCACATGAAATAAAGGAAGTCATCACAATGACTAAACTGACGGCTATAAAATTTTTTAAAATCATAAAATTCTTCAAAACTTAATGTTATTAGTTTAAAAATTTAGTTGTGTTTATTCTGAATTATGCGGCAAGCTTTGCCATAAATAATCGAGAATTTCTTGCATACCTGTTCCATCAACTGCTGAGATTAAAAATGTTGGTGAATCAGCATTTCTTAATTTTTTAATTGCTAATTTTTTAATCTCATCTTTGGAGAGCAAGTCAGCTTTCGTCAAAGCTACTATTTTTTTCTTCTTTGGCAGTTCTTTACTAAAGGCTCTAAGTTCATCTGTTAAAGTTTTATAATCAGCTTTAAAATCCTTTGACTGGATATCAATTAAAAACAATAAGACTTTTGTTCGTTCAATATGACGCAGAAATTGATGACCAAGCCCCTTCCCTTCTGAAGCTCCTTCAATAATTCCTGGAATATCTGCAACAACAAAGCTTTGATAATCTTTATATTTTACTATACCCAGATTAGGTTTAAGAGTAGTAAAAGGATAATCCGCTATTTTAGGTCTAGCTGAGGAAATTTTTGAAATAAAAGTTGATTTGCCGGCATTCGGAAAACCTACTAAACCTACATCAGCTATTAGTTTTAATTCAAGAATTATGTCTCTTTCCTCACCGGGGGTTCCTGGTTCAGCAAATCGCGGAGTTTGACGAGTTGCAGTTGCAAAATTACTATTACCTTTACCTCCCCTTCCGCCTTTAGCGATGACAAAAGATTTCCCGTCTTTATCCAAATCACAAATAACTTCTTTGGTCTGAAAATCTTTAACAAGCGTACCAACCGGAATTCTTATGACTACATCATCTCCTCGTTTGCCATCTTTAAGTGCACTTCCTCCCGGAACTCCATTCTTTGCAGTATAATTTTTTTTATATCGAAAATCCAATAGTGTGGAGATATTTGCGCTGGCAATGAAAATTATATCTCCACCATTGCCTCCGTTACCGCCAGATGGACCGCCCTTCGGAACATATTTTTCTCTGCGAAAAGTGACAGCACCTTTACCCCCATCACCGGCTTTAACATGAATTTCCGCGTAATCTAAAAACATGTTTAGTTGTTATTAAAATAATTTGATACAGCGTTTGTCAGTACTACCGCTTCTCGTGAAAATGGATTTATTCGCGAAGAAAGAAAAACTGTTTTTAATATTTCAGTTGCTTCATTATAACTACGGCACTCTTGAATTTTTTCTATTGTCGTAATAAAATCATCTCGATCTTCATTAAATATGTCGCTCACTATTCGTTTTGATTCTTTATCGGAAAGAAAGGAAGCTAAATCTTTCTTAGGGGGAGGTGGGGGTTCGACTATTTCTTGTACATAAATTTTTGATTCATTATTATTTGTCTTAGTTGTTTCCTCAGTGCTGGCAGGCTTGATTTCATCAGTTGGTAAAATATCTTCTGCCGCTGTTTTATTTGTAGTGATTTTATTTTCTGTTTCATCACTTTTAATTTCTTCAAGATTCAGAATTTCTTCAGAGTTAGAATTAATAAAATCCTTTCCTAAAGTCATTCCATCATCGAACTGAAATAGTTCTTCAGCAGCTTTTGGATTTTCAATAGCTGGTAAATTTTGATCTGTTGTTTCAAGTTCATTATCAAAAAAATCGAGCAAAGCTTTCTCTTTTTCAGGGGCAAGAAGTGTTTTATCTTCAACACTATCACGGGCAGGTATGTCTTTCAATAGATCGTCTAACTCATCTGAATCAGAAATAAGTTCTTCTGTGTTATTTGGAAGTTCAGTTGGTTGAATAATTTCTTCATTCGTTTTTTCAATAATTTTTATTTCATCGAGTATGATTTTTTCGGAATCAGTATCATTACTATGTTCAGTTTCAAAGACATCTTCGATAGCTTCTTGAGCTTGTTCAACATTTGCTAATTCATTATTGTCGGATTCTTTAACATCAGGATCAATGCTTTGTTGTCTAATTTCAGTTTCGTACGATAGGGGAATATCTGAAAAAAGAATTTTTTTTAATTCAACTATTTCTAAATTTGTCCGCGTATCTTTCGCAGTGGTATGATTCAAACGTAATAAGTATTCAATATGATTTTTTTCTTTGAGAAATAATTCGACATATCCAACATTTACTTTGGTTTTTGACAGTGCACCAATATTGAAAAAATCTGCCATAGTATAAAGCGCATTCTCAACGAGTTTTTCGGGCTGTGTATTAAATAGCTCCCTGTCTATTTTGCTGATGATAAGTTCAAATTCAGCCACAGAAAGATTAGCTAATTTTCTACGTGTCAGATATTCAAGAATAATCTTCTTTAGAAAGGATGAGTAATAAACGTAATTTAAAATCAAGTTTATCTCCTCAAAAGATTTCGTTGAACCATCTTCAAAAATAAGTTTTGTCAGCGACCATCGAGGTCTCACTATATAATTTGCATTAAAAGAAACTGCCTGAATGATGAGCCTTTTAACATCTTCGAACGCAATCCGCTTTGAAGATTTTATTTCATCAGAAATCAAAGTAAAGTATTTTGAAATTTCTTTTCCTGAATAGTCAAATACAGAGTCCTTTAATAATTTTTGTCTGTCCTGAAAAATTAAGTAATCAATCTCGGAAGAAATGTAAGTTGTTATTGCGGGATGCAGATTGGCTTTCAATAATTTATCAATGGTAAAAAATGTACCAAGGTTTTTGATATTATTGAGGGATAAATCCGAGATGAATTTTATTTCTTTATTGAACATTTCATTTAATCTTTATAAATCACATATAAAATATAAAAAAAATCCCGATTAAGGCTAAGCCATCTTTATGGCAAAGTTAATCGGGATTAAAATACGAACCTTTTTGGTCGGAATATTATTAAACCTCAACTTCTTTTGATTTTATCTTTGCCATGACAAAATCTCTATTCATTCTGGCAATGTTTGTAACAGAAATACCTTTCGGGCATTCGGCTTCGCAGGCATAAGTGTTTGTGCAGCTTCCAAATCCAAGTTCATCCATCACTGCTACCATCCTTTTAACTCTGTGGTAACGTTCCGGCTGCCCTTGTGGAAGCAATGCATACTGCGAAACTTTTGCTGAAACAAACAACATTGCTGAAGCATTTTTGCAAGCAGCAACACAAGCACCACAACCGATGCAAGCTGCTGCATCCATCGCCAGACTTGAAATTTCTTTTGAGATGGGAATTGCATTTCCATCCGGCGCGCCGCCGGTATTGAATGAAACGTATCCACCGGCGTATAATATTTTATCAAAGCCCGAACGATCAACCATAAGATCTTTAATTACCGGGAAAGCTTTTGCTCTGAATGGTTCAACCCAAATTGTTTCGCCGTCTTTGAAGTTACGCATATGCAGCTGGCAAGTTGCAATTTTTGCTAATGGTCCGTGAGGTCTTCCATTGATAACTAATCCGCAGGTTCCGCAAATTCCCTCGCGGCAGTCGCTTTCAAAGTGAATAGCTTCTTCTCCTTTTGCTTCGAGTGAATTATTTATTTCATCGAGCATTTCGAGGAATGAAGCATCGGGAGAAATTTGAACTTTGTACTCAACAAAACTTCCAACCGAGTTTGCGTTTTTCTGCCGCCAAATGTTTAATGTAAGATTTAATTTTTTCTGTTCCATTATTTGTAACTCCTTACAGCAAGTTTCAGATATTCAAATTTTAATTCTTCTTTGTGAAGATTCCATTTATTCTCACCTGCAAATTCCCACGCCGCAACGTAAGAATAATTTTCGTCATCACGTTTTGCTTCACCATCTTCAAATTGATGCTCAACACGAAAATGTGCGCCGCAGCTTTCATTTCGATTTAGCGCATCAGTTGCGATTAGTTCACCAAGCTCAAAATAATCTGCAAGTCTGCCGGCACGCTCAAGTGTTTGATTTACATCATTTCCGCTTCCGGGAATTGTAACATTTCTCCAAAATTCTGCTTTTAATTCTCTTATTTCAGAAATAGCTTCCTTCAATCCTTTTTCATGGCGAGCCATTCCAACTTTATTCCACATTATTCTTCCAAGCTGTTTGTGAATATCATCAACTGTCCGCTTTCCTTTGACAGCTAATAGTTTGTTTGTAAAATCACGAACGCCGCTTGCAACTTTTTCAAATTCCGGATGGTCTGTTTTGATCGCTGCCGGTTTTGTTGTTGCAAGATAATCGCCCATCGTGTAAGGAATAACAAAGTAACCATCAGCCAAACCTTGCATAAGTGCAGAAGCACCCAAACGATTTGCACCGT
>DAOLIQ010000037.1:0-29724 GCA_035328465.1 Ignavibacteriaceae bacterium
TTTGCAATAATTTTAGTTGCATTTCTTCTCCATGATGGAAAAAGTTTTGCACAGAATAATGAACAGCCCACGCTTATCGTAAGTTCACAAAAAGTTAAGATGAGTGATATGGCGGCTGCAAATAAAATGATTACTGAAAAATTCGCACCAATACTTAACAGTTTTGTTGACAGTAAAATGCTGCTTAGCTGGGGGCAATTCAATCATGCCTGGGGTGACGAGTGGAATTTTAATATTTGGTATGTTGTAAAAGATATGAATGCATTTGATAAATTCTGGGAAGAATACATAAATCAAATAAGTGAAAAACAACCCGAGGCATTTAAGCAGTTGAGAGAATTATTTCAGGAGCATAAGGATAATATTTACACAATTATGTATCAGTATCCTGATTCACCAAAAAAATAAAAGTGTAATTAACAAATACGCCATCTTTTTTCACGAACATATGGACATCAATAACAACCTTCAAGGTTAGTTCTAACATTTTTGTAATGTGAATTTTTTAGTACTTCACAAAAATAAAAACCTTGAAGGTTTTAGTATAAAATTTTAGAAACCTATTAAAAGTCTGGAATGGGGCTCAAAACTCAGATAAAGATTTTAACATTACTATCGAAAAAAAATTATGATGCTGCAGTTGAAAAGATAAATATCATTCTGCAGGATATAAGCAGAGTATTTTTAAATATAGTGAACAACGGATTTTATGCTGCAAATGAAAAGAAGAAAAAGAGTGAAAATGATTTTGCACCAATACTTAAAGTATCAACTAAGAATTTACCGGACAAAGTTGAAATCAGAATTCGGGATAACGGAAATGGAATTCCGCAGTCAATAAAAAAGAATATCTTCAATCCATTCTTTACTACAAAACCAATTGGTGAAAGAACCGGTTTAGGATTATCTTTAAGCTACGACATTATTACAAAAGTTCACAATGGAGAAATAATATTTGAAACAAAAGAAAATGAGTTTACAGAATTTACAATCACAATCCCCCGCAGTTAAAGGATGTTAGCCGGAATATGAATATTCGAGTTGAGAAATACTTAGTAATACTTTTAGCAGCTCTTTCAATTATCAGGCTTTCAGCGCAAAGTCCAAGTGTACGATTTAAACATTTAGATATTGAGCAAGGGCTTTCTCAAAATATGATAAGAGATATTCTTCAGGACTCTAAAGGATTTATGTGGATTGGAACGTGGGATGGGTTAAACAGATATGATGGCTATAATTTTAAAGTATATAAACATATTGATGGCGACTCTGAAAGTTTAATCAATAATAAAATAGGCTGCTTGCTTGAAGATCATAAAGGAAGATTGTGGATTGGAACATTCGGCGGCGGTTTAAGTTTGTTCAACAGAGATGAAGAATCTTTTACAAATTTCGTACACAACCAGAATGACAGCAAAAGCATTTCAGGTGATCAGATACTTTCGCTTTTCGAAGACAGTAAACAACGCATTTGGGTGGGGGTCAGAAATGGCGGTGTGGCTTTAATTGATGAGGGAAATTCAAAGACAGGAAATGATAGAAATCTAAAGTTCATCAATTTTATAAATGATCCTTCCAACCCAAAAAGCATTGGCGGAACCGGGATTTTGAGCATCACCGAAGACAAATCGGGAAATATCTGGTTTGGAACTATTGACGGATCTCTTAATAAACTTATCGAAAGGAATGGGAAATTTGAGTTTAAACAGTTCCGTTCGGACTCAAAAATTAATAATAACAACCAGCTCGAATTTGTTTTGGAAGATAATCTCCATCCCGGTCTGCTGTGGATTTCAGATTACTACAACGGAGTTATCTGGTTTGATACAAAAACCGAAAAATTCATTTTCGATTACCCTTACTATAAGCTTGATCAAAATATTCCATTGTCGGAAGTTCAATCTATTTTTTTTGACAGCGCCGGACAATATTGGTTTGGAACTTACGCAAAGGGTATCTACACATTCAAACCAGGCGAAGACGATAAAATGCCAGCACAGTTTGAACATTTTAATTTTGATCCTTCGAACCCCCTTGGAATTGATGCTCCCAATATTACTAATTTTTTTGAAGACAAGTCCGGGCTTATATGGATTGGAACCAATACCAATGGAATTTATATAAACAATACAAGCTCAAAAAAATTTATCAGCTTTCACAACAATGTATTTGATAAAAATTCTTTAGTTAATGATAATGTCCTTTGTGTTCTTGAAGACAATAAAGGAAATATCTGGATTGGCACTGAGTTAGGTTTAGATAGATACAACCCCATTGAAAAAAAATATACACATTTTCGTAGCGGCGGCAGCAACTCTATAAGTTCTGATGTTGTTTACAGTTTGTATCAGGACAAAAATGAAATGATCTGGATAGGTACCGAAGCAGGGCTTGATAAATTTAATCCGTCAAACAATTCTTTTACTCATTACAAACACAACCCGAAAGATTTAAATAGCATTGGCAACGGCGAGATCATAAAAATATTTTCTGATTCCAAAGGTACATTGTGGTTAGGAAGCTGGAACGGGGGGTTGAATAAATTAGTAGTTTCATCAAAAGATAATTCGGTTAAGTTTCTTCATTACACCAACGATAAGAATGACCCGTTCAGTATCAGCGATAACAGGATTATGAGTATTGCTGAAAGTCCTGATGGTTACATTTGGATAGGGACTTCTGACGGTGGTTTAAATCAATTGGTTTCAGATTATTCCGTCAATGCTGATGGTTCTGTAAATAAACCAAAATTTAAAAATTATAAACATAATCCAAAGGACCCGAACAGTCTGAGCGGCAATGATGTAAGAACAATTCTAATAGAGCAGAACGGAACTTTGTGGCTTGGTACTTTTGGAGGCGGTCTAAATCAATTCACCCCACCCAAAACAAAAAATGATGCTGTAAAATTTATTCATTATCGTCAGGCACAGGGCTTGGCGAATGATGTTGTCAGAGGAATTCTTCAGGACGACAACGGCTACTTGTGGATAGGTACATCAAACGGACTATCAAAATTTAACCCGCAAAACAATGCATTTCTTAATTTTGATATTTCTGATGGATTACAAACCGTTAAATTCGAAGATGTTCATTTTAAAAGTAAACGCGGCGGTAAACTTTATTTTGGCGGAATCGGCGGAGTGGTAGCATTTAATCCGGCAGAGATCGACATTAATCGATATAAGCCTTCAATCGTTATATCTTCTTTCCAGCGCTATAATGTTGATCTTGAAAAAATGATAGACGAAAAAGGCATTCCTGAAAAAAAGGAAATACAACTTTCATACAGAGACAACATTCTCAGCTTTGAATTTTCAGCATTAAATTTTCTTAATTCCTCTCGAAATAATTATTCATATAAATTAGAAGGATATAACGATAACTGGATTAAGCTTGGCACAAAGCGCGATGTTACATTTACAAATCTCGATCCCGGAGAATATACTTTGTATGTGAGAGGATCAAACAACAATGGAATTTGGAACAAGGAGGGGACAGCATTAAAAATAATTATTACTCCGCCCTGGTGGCGTTCCAACTTGGCTTTTATTGGTTATGCGCTTTTATTTATTGTTGGTGTTTTTGCTGTTGATAAAATAATGCGCCGGCAGGTCGTAAAACAAGAGCGGAATAAAGCTCAACTTCGTGAAGCTGAATTAATAAAAAAACAAGCCGCCGAATTAGAAACTGTAGATCAATTGGTGAAAGTAATAAATCAGGCGGAAGACCTTGAAAGTCTATTTAATTCTTTGTTGAAACAGACAATGAATATCATCCCGCAAGCAGAAATGGGGGCTGTTTTTTTGAGGGATAATAAAGATAATCTTTTCAAGGTTGCTTTCACTGCAGGTTATAAGGTTACTGATCTTGAAAATATTTCATTCAGCGGTGAAGAATTAAAACAGCGATATACAGGTGATTCAGAAGAAATTGAAAAAGGAATTTATATTTTAAAGCCTACTGATGGATTATACGGCGATGAAAAATTAGCTCAGTTCAGCAAGCCAAAATCAATGCTCGTTATGGCAGTCGAACGCGATAATGTTACCGAAGCTTATGTTGTGTTCGATAGCTTTTCTGATAAAGACCCTTTCGATCTTTCAGCGGCTAGATTATTAAACAGATTTCGCGAACATGCAGTTTCAGCTATATCCAAAGCTCAGGCAATTAAAACGCTGCAGGAAAAGAATGAAGAAATCCTTAAAACGCAGGAACAGCTTGTAACACAGCAGAAACTTGCATCGTTGGGTGCATTAACCGCCGGCATTGCGCACGAAATCAAAAACCCGTTAAACTTTGTAAATAATTTTTCCGAAGTAAGTCGTGAATTGCTTGAGGAACTTAAAACCGAATTACAGAAAAAAAACAGCGGGGAAGTTTTGGAATTGATTGATGATCTAACTCAAAATCTTGAAAAGATAAATCAACACGGCAAACGTGCTGATTCAATTGTGAAAGGAATGCTGTTGCACTCAAGAGGAAGTGCGGGGGAGAAGTCACTTACTAATTTAAATGAGCTGCTTGATCAATATGTTAATCTTGCTTACCACGGGCTAAGAGCACAGGATAAAGAATTTAATATCACCATCGAAAAAGATTATGATACTACGATTGATAAAATAAATATCATCCCGCAGGATATAAGCAGGGTATTTTTAAATGTAATCAACAACGCTTGTTACGCAGCAAACGACAGGAAACGCAAGAGCGATTCCAGCTTTTCTCCCTTATTAAAAGTTACAACAAAAAATTGTAATGATAAGGTTGAAATTCGCATTCGTGATAATGGAAACGGTATCCCGGATTCTGTAAAGAAAAATATTTTTGATCCATTCTTCACAACAAAGCCTGCGGGAGATGGAACCGGTCTTGGCTTATCAATTAGTTATGATATAATTGTTAAAGAGCATAAAGGCGAATTCAAATTTGATACTGAAGAAGGAAAGTACACGGAGTTTATTATCACAGTTCCCAAACAATAATATTATATAGAAATGAAAATCAAAAAATAAATGAATACATTAAAAATTTTTTATGTCAAAAATATCTAACGAGGGAAAAAATGAAACTACTAGTTGTAGATGATGAAAGCGATGTTCAATATTTATTCCAGCAAAAATTCCGGAAGGAAATAAAAACAGGCGAATTGCAAATTAGTTATGCTTTAAATGGACACTCGGCGCTGAAGATGCTTGAATCAATAGAAAATCCTAACGATTATTTTATTGTAACAGATTTAAATATGCCTGAAATGACCGGGCTTGAACTTCTGAAGGAGATCAAATCACTTTATCCTGAATTAAAAGTAGTTGTGATTACCGCATACGGCGATGAGCAAAATTTTAATGCTGCAAAACAGTTAGGAGCTGATGATTACTTCACCAAACCGCTTCAGTTCGAATTACTTAAAGCCAAACTTAGTTTTACAGGCACAGATTAAGGAAAATAAAAATGAATCGATCAAATATTTTAGTTGTTGATGACGAACCAGATCTGCAGCAGCTTATAAGTCAAAAATTTCGCAGCAAGATTAAGGCCAGGGAATATGAATTTCAATTTGCAATGAATGGTGCAGAAGCATTAGAAAAAATTTTAAATGACGAAACCATTTGCCTAATACTAACAGATATAAATATGCCCGTAATGGATGGGTTGACTTTGCTGACAAAAATAAATGAACTGAATAACAGATTGTTAAGGTCGGTAATCGTTTCTGCTTACGGCGATATGGAAAACATTAGAACAGCAATGAACAGGGGAGCTTATGATTTTATAACCAAACCTATCAACCTAAATGATCTTGAAATTACAATTGAAAAATCGCTCGGCGAAATCGAACACTATAAACAAGCGATGATAAACAGAGATAAATTAATCGCACTTCAACAGGAACTTGATATTGCGACAGTTATTCAAACTTCAATTCTTCCTAAAACTTTCCCCCCCTTTCCTGACAGAAAGGAATTTGATATCTATGCAAAAATGCTGCCTGCTAAAGAAGTCGGCGGCGATCTTTATGATTTTTTTCTGATCGATAAATATAGATTGGGAGTGGTAATTGGTGATGTTTCCGGAAAGGGAATCGCTGCAGCATTGCTTATGGCTGTTTGTAAAACGCTATTGAAAGCAACTGCATTTAAAGGAATGCCTGCCGATAATATTTTATCTGAAGTGAATAATATTCTTGTTGATGATAGTCCATCAAATATGTTTGTTACTGTTTTTTATGGTGTGCTCGATACTCGCAGCGGTGCATTTGAGTATTGCAACGGCGGACATAATCCGCCATATCTAATTTCAAAAGATGGGGCGGTTAAACAACTCGATAATGTTGGGGGACTTTTGTTAGGTGCGATGAAAAATGTTGAGTATCAATCAAATGTAATAATGATGCAGCCGGGAGAAAGTCTATTTTTTTATACCGATGGCATAACCGAAGCATTCAATAAAACGGAAGATGAGTATGATGTAAAACGACTCGCAGAATTTTTATCCAGCAAAAATATATTAAGTGCGACGGAACTCGTGGGAAAAGTTTTTGCAGATGTTAAAATATTTTCTGATGGTGCCGGGCAATCTGATGATATTACTTGTTTGGCACTAAAGTATTTAAAGCAATAAAATTTTTTCAATAGGTTCAAATAACGAATCCCGCGAGGTGCCGAACGGGGGATTGCCTTTCCCATTCGGCACAATTATCTCGGCGGAATTCAATACCATAATAATATCAAACCTCTACCTAAGCAAAACCATTTTTTTCGTATCCAAAAAATTCCCGCTTTTTAATTGATAGTAATACATCCCGCTTGGTAATGTAGAATTTACAATGTATAATTTAGAATGAACTCCTGCATCCTGAAATTCATTTACCAAAGTTTCTATTTCTTCGCCAAGTGAATTGAATATTTTGAGAGTTACAAATTGCCTGCTGCTAATTGTATATTTAATATTGGTAGATGGATTAAATGGATTTGGATAATTCTGCTCAAGTGAAAATTCTGCGGGAATAACTGTCTCGCCGGTCAATACATCAGTCGCAGATTTATTTAATAGCCATGGCTGAGCTGTCTTTTCACTTAATAAAAAATTTAGCACAAGCATAGCAGCTTTTTCTTGACCAACAGGGTCCGAAAGGTGTACTCCATCCTTATAATCTTCAGGGCATATCCAGGTAAGACCGTCACTTCGTGGAGTAGCACCATCAGCCCATAAATAGGTTCCCCATAAAAGCCAGGGCGACCTTGGATCGGGTTCAGAAAATACAAGTGCAGTATCGCCGGCAATTTGATCTTCGATAAGATGTTTAACAGCCCAGCCCTGATAGTACGCAAATGGTTCGGGAGTTTTCTCGTTAATATTGTATCCACCGTAAACTCTACTCGCCAAATAACAGAGCCGTGCATTCGGAAACTTTGCTGTAATAATATGAATTGCAATTTTAAATTCTTCCTTAAGGTGATCAACATAGGCTTGAAAGGATGTATCTGGAGCATTTTTTATTGGATACGACTCAGTCTCTTTTAACCAAATCACCTGAACCTGGCTGCTTGTTAATCCATGTGATATTAGATTCTCATTTAAGTTGAACCAAAACATTGTATCCAGGTTTACGATTTCATTTAAGACCCAGCCCGGCTGAGCACCGTTTATAACTTTAAGATAAGGATTCTTATTCTTTAAAGTATCAATAAACGCTTTAAGTTTGGAAAATTCCTGCTTGGTATTAGACATTCCAATCGATAGAAATACGATCTCACCATTTATACTGTCTGGCTGTCCATCAACATCAAGCGGAACGATATGGTTTGCAATATCAATTCCGGAATTATAATGATCACTTGGAGGTATATTTTGCCCGCCTGGGTAAAGACCCCCCTGTAATCCTTTCCAATAGCCGGAACCCAAATCATTAATTGGAGGAAAACCAACAGAGCTTTGGTTGCAATTCTGTGCATTTGATTTTGGAATAAGTATAAAAAAACTAAGTACTAAGATTGTAACCAGGTTTTCAGAAAATAAATGTTTCATTGAATTAAAATAACTCTAACCTTAGAAAAGATACGAACAAATATATCTCAATTTATTTTAACCTGATAAGTATAAAACGAAATTAATGATAAAAAATTATAGAATAGGACAGTACTGAAAATGCCGTGATTAGATTTTGTTCCTCATTCACACCATCCTCAGGATTTGTTATTAATTAAGTTACTCAAAAAGATTTGTAAGTTATTTATCTCGATACCCGCATAAATGGAAATCCATTTTTCGCAAACTTTAACAGAATGGTCAACGTTCTGTCAGTTGATGAAGCTAGGTTATTACACATATTATTTGCTGTGTTGTGCGGGTTCACTAATTTATCATTTGATTAATAACATTTTGTGTGAAGCAGTAAAACTACCTGCCTGTAGTTTATAAATATAAACACCGCTGCTAAATCCGCTTGCATCAAAAGTAACGCTGTAAAATCCTTCCGTCTGTAAGTTGTTAACAAGCTCTGCCACCTCCTTACCTAAAATATTATATACTTTAAGGCTTACAAACTCCTTTTCGGGGATAGAATATTTTATAATGGTAGAGGGGTTAAACGGGTTTGGGAAATTATGCAATAATTCAAAGTTAATATCTTTCGTAAAATCCTCGGATAAAGTAGTGGATTGCTCACCCCACGTTTCTATTTCCCAAATGCCGGCTTGTGTAGATAGATCAGCATCGTGAAATACAACTTTGATAAATCTTGTTGGTACATTATCTAAGAAAATATCTGTCCATTCATCAATTGATGATAGTCCGTGAGAAACAACTTCCTCCCACGAATTAGAATCGTCTGAAACAAATAGCGAATATTCATAAATGCAATTCTCGTCCCATTTGTAAAATTCAATTCTGATTAGGCTGGTTAATTCTACAGACCCTAAATCAAAAAGAATCCATTCATTAAGTGAACTGCCGGTCCATCGCGAATCTGGGTCGCCTGAGAGATAACCATTTCCGTCAATAGATTTTTCAGGTGCGTGTTCCGGTTCTGAAAAAGTTGATGCAGTTACTTCACTGACTTCTAACTTCTCCAAATCTTCGGGAACAACTTGAAGCTCATAGGAAGTGAAATTATTCAGTTGTGAAACAGGGTTGCCAAATAAATCAGTTACATCATTAACAGTCAACGTATATGTTTTATTAGTTGAATGCGGGGAGGTTGTTAATTTTACTTTTTTCCCACTCGGAAGCAGCCATGCAGAAGTAACAGTAATTCCATTATTAATAAAATAATTAGAAATGTCTTCAGCACTTATTTCATCAACTTTTTCAGAGAAAGCCATTATAAGGGTTGACTCATTGTGTAAAAATGCCCTCAGCACTTCAGGCTGAATGTTATCATAAAATTCACAGGCTCCAAGATCAAAACTCAAACCCTGAGGTCTCAGTGTTCCGTCATAATCAATATTAGCAGGAGAAGAAAGTATTTGTCCAATGTCTATGGCTGGAGAATTATACATTAAATCAAAATTCATGTTTTCAACATCCGTCAGAAGCGGGTCTGCGGAAATTGAATTTATATCAAACCCTGTTGCGTTTCTCCATTCCTGAAGATTATCATAATCTCCAAAGCTCGTTGAAAACATCAAAGGTGATTCAGGATAAAATAGATTGTTTTCGGATTCAATAATATTTGAGCCGCTTGCTAAGAGAACCGCGATATTAAATTGGTAGAAAATATTATTTTTACAAGTCACTGTAATCGGGAAATCGTTGACACCTTGAAAATCTAATGCCTTTACGGATGCATTTACAACTGTGTTATTATAAATTTCAACACTTGCGCCGGTGTTTTCATTATTTGAAACTGATATACCTTTTTCACAATTATAGATGATATTTGCATATGCAATATTATTTAAGCCCGAAAACTGAATACCCATCCCGCCCGATTCGTCGTAAGTCCATGAGTCCTGGAAATAATTAAATCTAACAATTCCACCTTGACCGCCGACTCTTGCACCCCATCCTCCGCCGATGCAAATATTTTTTTCAAAAATGCCTGCATTGTCAAGCCCGGTAGAGTTTGATGTAAAAATGCCTTTGATGTGATTATTACTGGTAAAATAATTATCATGTACCCAATAATCTCCCGAACCTTCGGTTAATTGAATTCCATCGCCAATTGGACCAAGACCATTATTGGTAATATTATTAAAAGCAATTTCGAAGTTGGTGCCAAATCCGTTTATTCCATCGTTAAAATTTGAATCAATAGTTGAGTTCAATATTTTCCAGTCTGATCCGGTAATAATTATTCCGCGGCTATGATCTTTATCGCCAATATTATGAACATAAACATCATCGATGGTTAAATCAATTACATCATATTGGGAATTCAAGTGTGCGTAAATTCCATAGTGTTCAAAATATTTTATTTCAATATTTTTAATTATGTAATGAGCACACTTCAAATTTATTCCAACGTCAAGTACAGCACCAGTTCCATCAAAGATAGGTTTATCACCGCTGCCATAGGACCCGATAACAATCGGATCAAGGGGTGTGCCGTATGGTGCGCTCAGTATTAGTCCTTCACCCACCCAGGTATCACCGCGTTTGAATAGAATTGAGTCCCCCGGATTTATTCTATCGTGAGCGGATAACCATGTAACGTGAGTTAGTGTTTTGTAAGGGTGGGTAAGACTTCCATCGTTTGAATCGGAACCGGACGAAGATGAAACATAATGTGTAGCTGATTTTATAGGATAAAAAGCTACAAGAAGTACTGTAAGAAAAGCATAAATATTTAGCATAGTGTATCCTTAATTTTTTATAAAAAGGACTTCGTCATTTCTCCACTTGGAGAAAGAAAAGTAGTTGGGTTAAACTGCAAAAATCATGCAAAAAATATTGTTTGTTTTTCTTCCTTTTTTCTTATGTCAGAAAAATTTTTTAGTAATATCTACAGGTAAGATTTTTTTAACCTGTCATAAACACCGGAATTAAATTAGAAAGGCAAATTGAGATTTAGCTCATTGATTAAATTCATAAGAGAAACAATATGCTGAAAAATAAAAACCCTCAGACTTATTCAGCACTGAGGGTATTAGCTCAATTATTTTTAAAAATTTATTTTCTACATCACAAGGGCCATAATTGCTTTCTGTACGTGGAGACGGTTTTCTGCCTCATCAAATATTATTGAATTTTTGGAATCTGCTACCTCGTCCACTACCTCATCTCCGCGATGTGCAGGGAGGCAGTGCATAAACAGATAATCATCTTTTGCATTTTTTACAAGCTTTGGATTGACTTGAAATTTTGCAAATTTCTTTTTTCGATCAGCGGCTTCAGCTTCCTGCCCCATGCTTGCCCAAACATCAGTGTAAACAACATCAGCATTTTTAACAGCCTGAACCGGGTCTTCAAGTATCTCAACTTTTGAACCCATGTATTTTGCAAACAACTTAGCATTCTCAACAATGTCTTTATCAGGTTTGTATCCTGAAGGAGAAGCAATTGAAATATTCATTCCAACTTTTGAACAGCCGTTTAAAAGGCTGTGTGCCATATTGTTACCGTCACCAATATAGGCAAGTTTTAATCCTTCAAGTTTTCTTTTCTTTTCGAGGATAGTAAAAATATCTGTCAGCACCTGGCAGGGGTGCAGCAAATCTGTAAGTCCGTTTATGATTGGAATTGTTGCAAACTTTGCAAGTTCGGTAACATCTGAATGTGCGAAAGTTCGTATCATAATTCCACTGAGATATCTCGACAAAACTTTTGCAGTATCGGAAATACTTTCACTTGTTCCAAGCTGTAAATCGTTCGGACCAAAATACATTCCGATTCCGCCAAGTTGATAAATTCCAGTTTCAAAAGATACTCTGGTTCGTGTTGATCTTTTTGTGAATATCATTCCAAGAGTTTTCCCTTCCAGGAGTTTGTGTGGTTCGCCGGTATACAATTTTTGCTTTAATGATTTTGCCACATCAAATATTTCATAGATTTCTTCGAGTGTAAGGTCAGCAATCGAAATTAAATCTTTACCTTTCATATTAACAGCCATGTTTTTCTCCGATAGTTTTTAGAATAAAATAAATTTTATTTAGTCATTTAATTATAATTGTCCGATAATTCTTGTTCCGGAATTTTTCTGTGCAAGCTGGGACGACTCCGTAATTACCGCTTCTTTACCGCCATTTTTTACAAAACTAATTGAAGCAAGAATTTTTGGACCCATACTACCAGCAGCAAACTCGCCTTGCTTATAATATTCCTCAGCCTGTTCGACACTAATGAAATCAAGCGCTTGCTGATTAGGTTTATTAAAATTGATACAGACTTTAGGCACATCGGTGAGAATAAAAAACTCATCGGCTTTAATTTCATTTGCAAGTAAAGCCGAAGCAGAGTCTTTGTCAATTACCGCTTCAACTCCGTACAGGTTTTTATTTTCATCAACGTAAACTGGTACACCGCCTCCGCCGGCAGCAATAATTATATTTCCTTTCGAAGCAAGCTCTTTAATTATTTTTTTATTCATAATATCAAGCGGTTTAGGTGAGGGGACAACTCTTCTCCAACCTCGTTTGCGGGGATCTTCTTTGAAAACAAATGTAGGATTATTTTTTGTTAAAAGTTCCGCTTCTTCTTTCAAATAAAATGCCCCAACAGGTTTTGTTGGATTTTGGAAAGCAGAATCTTTAATATCAACCAAAACTTGAGTAACAATTGTAACTACGTTTCTTTTAATTTTAAAATGAGTGAGGACATTTTTCATTTGTCGTTCAATCATATAGCCTATCCCGCCTTGTGAATCAGCAACACAAATATCAAGAGGCATCTTGGGGATTTTGTAAGTGTTAAAACCGGCTTCATTCCGCAGCATTATATTTCCAACCTGCGGTCCATTACCGTGAGTAATGACGAGATTAAAATCTTCTTTCAACAGGTTAACAAGATTTACGCACGAGTCATAAGTGTTTTTTTCCTGCTGCTGAATTGTTCCAATTTCATTGCCTCTTAAAAGAGCATTTCCTCCAAATGCAACTACGGCTAATTTTTTCATAAAGTTTTTTTCGAGTGAGTTTTTAAGAAGGATTTTTTATTACCAATACCTTTAATAACGATTGAAACTGATCAAACCAGCTTTTCTATCGAAATGATTCTTTCTGTATTTTTTGACTGATCGATTTCTTAAGTTTAAATCATTCTTATTTTATGATTGAAAATTAAGAAGCCTCAGCTTCAAAAAAAATTTATTTCATCTATGGAAAAAAAGAAAATAGACTCAGAAGAATTTTTAAAACCCGACAATATGATCAGGCTTTATGCAAGCGGTGCATTTCCGATGGCTGATGAAAAAACAGGGGCAATAAATTGGTATCTTCCGGAAGAAAGAACGATAATTCCGCTTAACAATTTCAATATTCCAAGATCAACCAGAAAAGAACTTAGAAAATTAAATTTTGAAATTAAGTTTGATACAGATTTTAAATCCGTGGTTCGCGGCTGCGCTGATAGACCCTCTACGTGGATATCCGACAAATTGATAGATGCGTATCTGCGGCTTCAAAGGCGGGGTTATATTCACACGGTCGAAACTTGGAAAGATGAAAAGCTTGTCGGCGGTCTGTACGGTGTAACATTCCGCGGAGCTTTTTTCGGCGAATCAATGTTCTCAAGAGTTTCGCAGGCTTCAAAAGCAGCTCTTACGGCACTCATCCAGCATCTGAAGGAGAGAGGTTATTTGCTTCTCGATGTTCAGTACTTGACCGAGCATCTGGCTATGTTTGGAGCAGTTGAAATTACTTTTGAAGAATACAATCAGTTATTAATTGAATCTTACTCGCTTGCCTGTGAATTCTGAAAATAGTTGACCGCACTTATTTTATTTATTGAAATGAAAATTGCAGTCACCATTTAGCTCTTTCTTAAAATGCTTTTCAAACATTGCTTTATATTTTTCTTTTAGATTTTCTGGAATAATTTTTCCGTTTAGTTTAAGTTCATCGGAATCGAAGTCAAGATTAATCTCCTCATCTTCACTTTTCAATATTCCATCCTTGGTCATTTCGCTTTTTACTTCTCCTATAAAATCATTCAGTTTTTTTAGATCTATATTCAATTCCTTCATTGCAAGGTCAAGCTTATCCATTTCATCATCAAGATTTTCCGCAAGCTCGGACATAACTATTTCAAAATGATCTTCATCAAGATCAATATTGATTTCAGGGATTTCTATCTTAATATTTTGAAGATTACTATCAAGCTCTTCCATTTGAATCTGGAATTCTTCATCATTAAAATTGAATTTGAAGTCAGGAAAATTTATATCCGCTATTTTCTCCTTTAGCTTTTCTATCTCTGCTTGAAATTCTTTGTTATTAAAATTAAAGTGAAAACTTTTTGACAGCGAATCATCTGAAAAATATTTCATATTAATTTTAAACTTATCAAAATCAAATTTTGGTTGAACATCATCCCAGGTAAAGAAACCGGGTTTACTTTGTAATTCCTGGAGGTAAATATTTTTTTCGTCTTCAGAAAGTTCTTTCCCATTTTTTTTGATTGATAAAACTTTATCGCCCTGCATTTTAATTATTGTATTACCCTCATCATTTTGAATAGTGATTTCCTCAACATTATCTTCAATTGATGAAGAAAGACTATCATCTGAAGCAGAACATGCTGAAAAAACAAAGCACAAACTAACGAATATTAAAGCAGTCATATTCATTTGCAGGCGATTGGTAAATATTTTTTCCATTTTAAAACTCCTTTCGTTTTTAATAGGTAAGACGCCGCTTCAAACAGATAGTTTTATTATATCCTGAATATTTGGTTAAGCGGTTTTTATGATAGATAGATGGAAAATAATTTTAATACACAAAGAACTAAATCATTAAAATTCAAAAGTGATTTAATTCAATTTTGTTGCTCTGAATTCTTAATTTTACTAAAAGAATTTAAAAAGATTACGGAGAATTTATGTCGATAGTACTTAATGGATCAGGATTAACAGTCGAAAAGTTAGTTAAGATTGCGCGTCATGGAGAAAAAGTTGAGGTTGATAAATCTGCAATAGAGCGAATCAAGAAATGCAGAACAATGCTTGAAAAGAAAATTGAGGCCCACGAAACAATGTATGGTGTTAACACCGGCATTGGGGAATTTTCTGAAGTGGTTTTAAATGATGAGCAAGTAAAAGAATTTCAGAAATATTTAATTTATAATCATTCGGCTGGAATCGGCGAACCCGTTTCTAATGAATATGTGCGCGGTGCAATGGCAGGAAGAATTAACGTACACGCACATGGTAATTCAGGCTGCAGGCCTGAAATTACCCTCACCCTTATGGAAATGTTAAACAAAGACGTGACTCCAGTAATTTGCAAAAAAGGTTCTGTTGGTGCATGCGGTGACTTAGCACCCATGTCGCAGATTGCACTTTTAATGATGGGGGAAGGTGAAGCATTTTACAAGGGTGAACGGCTTCCGGGTAAAGTTGCATTTGAAAAAGCCGGGATTAAAATTCCCGGATTAATGGCAAGAGACGGACTTGCAACAATTAACGGCGCTAACTTACTAACGGCAATGAGCGCGATTCATCTTTATGATATCAACCGATGGTTAAAGCAAGCAGAAATTGCGGCTGCGATGTCTCTTGAAGCTTTGTATGCTAATATGAAACCTTATGACAAACGTCTCCACGAGCTTCGCGGATTCAAGGGGGCAGTTAGAAGTGCAATTGCAATTAAAAAATGTATTGAAGGCAGTGATCTTCTTTCGGGCAAATTGAAAATAAAAGTGCAAGATGCTTATTCAATGCGCTCAACACCGCAAGTTATCGGTGCTGCTCATGATGTCATTCGTTATGCGAAAGAACAAATTGAAATTGAGTTAAATGGAGTGGGGGATAATCCAATTTTTTTACCAGACGAAAATTTAACATTGACCGGCGCAAATTTTCAGGGAACACCCGTTTCGCTTCCAATGGATATTGCGGGAACAGCGGTTACAATGGTTAGTGTTCTTTCCGAAAGAAGACTAAACAGACTTTTAAATCCTGCGCTAAGTATCGGACTGCCGCCCTTCCTTACAAAGGGAGCGGGAATGTTTTCAGGGCTGATGTTAAGTCAATACACTGCCGACTCATTAATAGTTGAGCAGAAAATTCTTTCTGCTCCGGCTTCGATTCAATCTATTCCTGCAGCAGCAGATCAGGAAGATTTTGTTTCGATGGGTATGAATACTGCAATAAAAAACACTCAGATCATTGATAATGCTTATGGAGTACTTGGTATAGAATTAATGGCAGCGGCACAGGCTTTGGATTTTCGTGATTTCCAAACAGGCAAAGGCGTAGCAAAAGCGAAGGAAGTAATTCGCCGGCACGTAAATCATCTTGATGTTGACAGACCGCTTTACAACGATCACAACAAAATGAAAGAACTTGTTAAGTCCTGCGAAATTCTCGAAGCAGTTGAAAAAGAAATTGGAAGTTTAGAATAAACACTTATATGATTGCAGTAAAAATTATCAATTCCATCCGAAGAAGAATTATCTCCGTGCTCGGGTATTAATTCTTACCAAATACTTCTGCCATGAATATCAACTCCATCATGGGGAAAGTGTTCATGAAATATCATGATTTCTGTTTGTCCAATTTACTACCCTGGCGGCAGTTCTTTCAACAATCCTTAACCATTCATGTCAGATTGTCACCGAGAAAGTAGGCTAGTATTCTTTTGAATAGATAAAAATTGGAAATGGGAAAAATATAGCGAGTGTATATAATAATTTAGTCAGGTAACAACGGTTCATTTAATAATTTTTTTAAAATAAATTTTTCTCTCGCTCAAATATGAAAATATTTTTTCCTTACAACCTTTTTCCATTCCAATATATTCGGGTGGACAAATTCCCTTTCTGGTGAATTCATTATTTAGGAGTAAATTTGCAGCGGCTGTGCAAGTATAACCGGTGGTGCGTGCCATAGAGGAAGTTTTTGTTTTTTCATCGAATGTATCAAACAAATCATAAATAAAAGTTTTAATTATTCCGTTCTCATTTCCTTTAACTATCACCCGCATGATTGTGAATTCTTTTTCATTTTCTTCCAGTCTCCAATGCGGAAATAAAATTTTAGCGCTAAGTTCAATTGGTTTTATTGAAATGTCGTCGATTAAAATGGGGGCAGTATCAAAATAACCTGCATCCTTTAGAAACTTCATCTGTGAAATATGACCGGGATATCGAAGAGTTTTTTCTTTCATATTCGGTGAAATAATAGTTTTTATTAGAGAGCGCAATCCATCGGTGTTAAACGCTTCTAAAGTTCCGACCTCATCAAATTCAATAAGCTCCGGTTCAGAAAGAGCTTCTTTTACCACAACTTTATAATTTTCCACCATCCTTGCAGGGCGAGTGTATTCTTCAATTACATCAATAGGAGAAAACGGGGCTTTGTATTGAAAAGGATATGTTCTTTTGAATGGAAGTCCGCCAACATAACATTTGAATTCCTCAATCTCCATTTGTGAGGAATGAAAACCCAGGATAATATTGCTGCAGCCAGGTGCAACTCCGCAATCAACAATCGCAGTGACATTATTTTCTTTTGCAAGTTCATCAAGCTCGAATGGGTCTTCACCGAAGAACGATATATCAACTACATCTTTACCAGCTTCCAGTACTGCTTTCAAAGTGTTGAAACCCATAAAACCGGGAACAGCGCCGATCACTAAATCAAAATTGTTTACAAGTTTTTTTATTCTGTTAGAATCCGAAAGATCAACTTTAACTGTGTTAATGTTGAAAGAGTTTTTCAATTCGGTTAAACGTGCTTCATTTAAATCTGCAGAAGTCACAGAATAACTATTGGACAGATCAGCAGCGATCGCTCCACCTACCATTCCAGCACCAAGAATAATAATTTTTTTCATTTTGATTTCCATCTTTTGGGAGTCGCCCCCGCCCACTCCCTGATGACAGCTAAATCCTGATTTGATAATTTTAATTCGGGATGAATAAGTGTATAAGTTCCAAGAGGCATTTCACCGCTTTCTACTTCTTCCCAAATTTCTTTTCTCATTTTATCAATATCACCAGGAGACATCTTGCCCCAATTTGAAAAATTTAAATGTTCTCTACCTTCATTTACATCTTTAATTATTAACCAGGAAACCGGTGCAATGTCGGAATACCATAACCAATTCGTCTCATTCGAATGACAATCATAGCACGATTTTTTAAATACTTCTAATACCGGTATAGGGGCTCTAATTTCAGCTTCTACCGGAGGGTTAGTTTTTTCATTAGGAATAAATTGAATTCCTATAAGCACGACTATCAGAAATAAAAATATCTTTTTCATTTTTTCCCTTTTATTTATGAAGATATATTTTTTTCACTTAAAATTTTATTAGCATGTTCTAAAATATTCTCAACCGTAAAGCCAAATTTTTCAAGCAAAATTTCCACTGGTGCAGAGGCACCGAAAGATTCCATACTAATTGATACGCCTTCATCTCCAATATATTTTTGCCATCCCTGACTAGCGCCGGCTTCAATAGAAATTCTTTTTTTAACATTGGGAGGAAGTACTGTGTTTTTATATTTGCCACTTTGCATTTCAAACAATTCCCAGCTTGGGAAACTTACTACTCGGACTTTTCTTCCGGCAGCTTCAAGTCGCTCCGACGCATTTAATGCTAATGAAAGTTCGGAACCAGAAGCCATTAATATTAAATCCGGTTTTGAATTTGGATCTTTTAAAATATAAGCTCCCTTTAAAAGATTTTCCGCAGAAGGATATTTTTTCTGATCGAGAATTGGTAGCCCCTGTCTTGTTAGTATCAATGCGACAGGGCTTCCTTTATGTTCGATAGCGGCTGACCATGCGGCTGAAGTTTCGTTTGCATCGGCAGGTCTGATTACAACAAGTCCGGGGATTGCACGCAAAGAAGCAAGGTGTTCAACAGGCTGATGAGTGGGTCCATCTTCCCCCAACCCAATACTGTCGTGAGTAAAAATATAAATCGGTTTTATTTTTGAAATCGATGCAAGCCGGATGGAAGGGCGCAAGTAATCTGAAAAAACTAAAAAGGTTGCCCCGTAAGGAATCACTCCGCCGTAAATCGCCATTCCATTCATTACCCCCGCCATTCCATGTTCGCGAATTCCGAAGTGAAAATTTCTGCCGGAGTAATTTTCTGATGAAAAAGTTTTATAATCTTTTAAAAAAGTATTATTCGATGGAGCAAGATCAGCAGAGCCGCCGATTAAAGTGGGAAGGGATGAGGCTATTGAATTAATAACTTTTCCCGAAGCTGTACGCGTTGCCATCTTTTTTCCGTCATCTTCAAACACCGGCAATTTTGATTTCCACTCATTGCCAAATTCTCCATGCATAACTTCAGAAAATAGTTTGGCTTCTTCGGGATATTTTTTCTGATAATCTAAAAATTTTCTATTCCATTCTTCTTCTACTGATTTTCCATTGACTTGAACTTGTTTGAAGTATTCTTTTACTTCATCAGGAATAAAAAATGCAGCTTCTTCCTGCCAGCCTAAATTTTGTTTTGTAAGTTTGATTTCTGCCTCTCCGAGTGGTGAGCCGTGAGCATCGGATGAGTCTTGTTTGTTCGGACTCCCAAACCCGATATGTGTTTTCGTAATAATAAGAGAGGGCTTATCAGAAACGCTTTGCGCATTTGTAACTGCGGCTTCTAAACTTGCAACATCATTTACATCTGCCACAGTTTGAACATGCCAGCCGTAAGCATCAAATCTTTTTGAAATGTCTTCCGAGAATGCTAATGAAGTTGAACCGTCAATAGTTATTTTGTTATCATCATAAAAGAAAATCAGCTTGCCAAGTTTAAGATGACCTGCGAGTGAAGCACTTTCATGAGAGATTCCCTCCATCAATTCGCCGTCGCTGCAAATTCCGTAAATAAAATGATCAATCAATTTTATATCATCCTTATTGAACATTGAAGCGAGATGAGCCTGTGCAATTGCCATCCCCACTGCATTGGAAAATCCCTGACCAAGTGGACCGGTTGTTGTTTCAACTCCGGGTGTTAATCCAAACTCCGGATGCCCGGGGGTGATGCTTCCCCATTGACGGAAATTTTTTAACTCATTTAACGAAACACCATAGCCGCACAAATGAAGTATCGAATATAACAGCATACTTCCGTGCCCGGCAGAAAGAATAAACCTGTCGCGATTTATCCATTTCGGGTTTGCTGGATTATGCTTCATTATTTTTGAGTAGAGCGAATAAGCAATTGGTGCGCAGCCCATCGGCATTCCCGGATGACCGGAGTTTGCTTTTTGAACTCCGTCAATTGCTAAAAATCTTATTGTGTTTATTGCTAATTGTTCGATACTTTTTGTCTGATTTGGCATTTTGTCTCTCGATAATGTTTGGATGAATGAGACGTGATTATTTTTAATTCAAATATATTAAAAACTTCACGATTATTTTTGCTTAACTTAAATCTAAGTAGTGTGATAATATGTCAAAGAAGGGACAGAAGCAACATAGACAGGATTATCTGAGTTACATCCTCAATTTCTCGAGCAATTCTTTCATATCATTCGGCAATTCGGAATCGAATTTCATAAACTCATTGGTGTGGGGATGAATAAATCCAAGAGTCTTTGCGTGCAATGCCTGTCTCGGCATAATCTCAAGTAAGTTTTGTATTCTGCTTTTCATTTTGGGTTGATCAGCTCCAAAATGAATTTTATTTCCTCCGTAAGTAACATCACCAAATATCGGATGATTTGAAGCTGAAAGATGAACCCGTATCTGATGAGTTCTCCCTGTTCTTAATCGTAGTTTTAGATAAGAGGCAAATTCGAATTCCTCAATTACGTAATAAAGTGTAATTGCTTGTTTGCCTTCGATACGGCTAACTGCAAATTTTTTTCTATCCTGTTTACTTCGTGTTATTAGCGTATCGAAAACACCTTCAGGTTCATCCATCTTTCCCCAGCAAATTGTATGATACTCTCTTTCAGCCGTATGCTTAAAAAATTGCAATGCAAGTTTCTGATGAGTTACATCATCCTTTGCAACAACAAGCAAACCGCTTGTGTCTTTATCAATTCTGTGAACAATTCCCGGTCTTATTGGCTCCCTCGTTTCGCTTAATTGACTTGTGTGATGAAGCAAGGCATTAACAAGTGTTCCTGTATAATTGGAATATGCCGGATGCGCTACCATGCCTGCAGGTTTATTTACGACGATCAGATAATCATCTTCGTGAACAATATCAAGTGGAATATTTTCTGGTTCAGCTTTTTCAGGACGGGGGGAAATCGGGATTATAGCCTCGATAATATCGCCGGCTTTGACCAAGTAATTTGATTTTACATATCGCCGATTTACCCAAACAAACTTTGTATCAATTAGTTTTTGTACTCTGGACCGTGTTGCATTTTCTATGGACTTGGTAAGAAAAATATCGAGACGTTCTTTAGTCTTTCCTGCGGGAAGCTCAAACTTGTATGTCTTTTGACTTATTATCTTGCTCATCTTCGCTGCTTTGCATAAAAGGCTTTTCGGAAGGATTATTTTCTTCAACAGTGTTTTCACCATCCTTTAACATGGAACCGGTTGCGCTTGCACTTTCTGATTGAATAGTTTCTTCTTTTTTATGAAAGTTATAAAAGATCAGAAGTATTAAAACCCCGATTGTAACAGAAGCATCTGCTATGTTAAAGATTGGCCATCTATCGTAATGTTTACCGAGAAGTGAGAAATCAAAAAAATCGACATCAAAAAAATCAACTACTTTTCCATAAAATAAAGGGGCATATCCATAAAAAACTCCATAGAAAACTCTATCAATTAGATTTCCAATTGCACCACCAAGTATAAATGCAATTGAAATACGCAATGGAAATTTTTGATCTTTTATTTTGAAGAGATAAAAAAGAAGTCCGATACTGGCTATGACTGAGAAGACTGAAACCGCTAATTTAAAATCTATACCGGGATCAAAACCGAATGCAAGCCCGGGGTTTTCAATAAATGTAATCCTGAAAAATTCTCCTATCACAGGAATAATTTCGCCTGGATACATTCCATCAATCTTAAAATTAATTATCGGTAATGAAATGCCCTTTACATAAACTTTAGAAACCTGATCTAAAACAATAACGATGAGTGAAATGAAAAGAACTCTCAATTATTCACCCGACTCTGCTAAAATATTATTTTCAGTTTCAATTTCAGACGAAGATGGTTTTTGTTTGCGGTGATAAGAAAAAATAAGTATTAAAACACCAAGTGTAACAGCAACATCTGCAACATTAAAAATATAATTGCCCATTGTTTTGTTGAAAAAATAGAATCTGAAAAAACTGACATCAAAGAAATCCACCACTTTACCTTGAAGTAAAGGAGCGTAGCCATAGAATACTCCATAAAAAACTCTATCAATCAGGTTGCCGAATGCACCTCCAATAATTAGAGCAAGCGATAAACGCTGGCCGATGTTTTCTTTTCTTACAAAGAAGAAATAAATCAACAGACTGAACGATGCAATAATTGTAAGAATGGAAATAAGCAGTTTAAATTCTTCGCCGAAGTCTATGCCAAATGCGATACCTGGATTTTCAATAAAAGTCAAGTGCAAAACATGATCGATAAGCGGAGTTTTTCTTCCGTATGGTAATCCGCTTTGAGTAAAATTCAGGAAGGGTATATTGAATCCCTTTACATAAAGCTTTGAAATTTGATCGGTAAGAACTATCCCGAGAGAAATTAGTAATAGTTTCAAATTGTGTGCTTAAAATTTTCTGAAAAATAATGACAGACTTTTTATTTTTTCTCCTGTTTTTGTTTTATAGGTAAGCAGAGCTGACTATGTGGCACAGCTTCGAGTCTTGCTTTTGGAATAAGCGGACAGGTATCACACAAGTGCTGCGGTTCTTCAATACATTCGAGGCAAATTCCATACGTACCTACATCAATTCTTTTCAAGGCATCGTCGAGATAACCAAGAAATTTATTTTCGCGCTGAGCATAGAGAAAAGTTTTTTCTCTTTCCATTGCATCAGTACCCTGTTCAGCCATGTGGAGTGAATAAGGAGAATTTTCGTTAATGTATTCGCCGGTTGTTGGATCAAGCATTTGCTCTTTTAAATTTTGAAGTTGCTCAATTATTTCATCCCTCTTTTCGAGAATAATTTTTCTAAAATGGGCAAGATCTTCTTTGCTGTATCCTTTTATTTTTGTGATTGGTTTAGACTTGGGAATTTCTATTGGTTCAATTTTGTTAACAACTTTAGTTTGCTTCGGTTCTTTCATTACAATTTTTTTTGTGACCTTCTGTTTAGGTGTTTTAACTGGTTTTTTTGTCTTGCTCTGTGTAGCAGCTTTAACTACTGGAGATGTTTTTTTCTTTATAACTTCTTTTACTGCTTTTTTCTTAGTTATAGTTTTAGGCATAATCTTTTTTACAACCTTAATTATCTTCTTCGGAGTTTTTTTAACTTTTTTAATCGAAGTTTTCTTAACTGTCGTTTTTTTAGCTGGTGCTTTTTTAGTGATTGTTTTTTTAGCCATGATATGGTCTCCTTTATTTAGGAATTTGCTTTTTCAATTTTAATTAAACAGCTTTGTTCGCCTATTTTCCATTCTTGATTAAATCCACCGTCTGAAATTTCACTTTGCAAGATTTGGATTGCCAAAGTTTCGCTCGCAATATAATCTTTGTGAATTGAAACTGCATGAAAAATTTCGTCCGAAGCTTTATAAAAAATTTTTATTTTGTCAATTACTTCAAATCCTGCATCTTTTCTCATATTCTGAATTCGATTAACAAATTCACGCGCAAGACCTTCGGAAATAAGTTCATCATTAAGTTCCGCATCTATTGCCACAGTGACCCCGGCTTCGCTTTCTACAACCCAACCTTTGATCTCACTGCTGATAATTTCAACATCACTTTGCGAAATTTCAATTTTTGAATCTGCAATATTAAGAAAAATACTTTTACCTTCTTCAAGAATTTTTATTTGATTTCCATTTAATTCTGTTATAGCAGCAGCAACTGATTTTACCATTTTGCCAAATTTGGGTCCAATAGATTTGAAATTAGCCTTTGCAGTTTTACTTACTATTTCAGAATCATCCTGAAGAACGATAAGTTCTTTGATATTAACTTCTTCGAGAATAACATCTTTCATTTTAGAAAGAGCATCTCTTTTGCTGCTTTCAACCACTACCATCATTTTGCTCAAAGGCTGGCGCACTTTTAGATTATTTTTTGCTCTCATAGCGCGTACAATTGAAACAACCTGCTGAGCAACTTCCATTTTAACTTCAAGGGATTTCTCGGAATAGGTTTCTGCCGGAAATTCTGATAAATGCACCGAATCAAATTTTTCCAGTTTTGTTGTCGTGTTAAGATTCTGATATATTTCTTCAGAGATAAACGGAGCAAAGGGTGAAGTAAGTTTCGAAATAGTTATTAAGCACTCATACAAAGTCTGATAAGCAGAAATTTTATTTTCATTCATTTCAGATTTCCAGAATCTTCTTCTGCATCTTCTAACGTACCAATTTGAAAGCTGATCAATTGTGAAGTTTGAAACAGCACGAGCTGCTTTAGTAACATCATAATTATCCATCAGGTTTTCATATTCTTTTACCAGCGAATTTAATTTTGAAATAATCCATCTGTCTATTTCGGGTCGCTGCTCATAGGCAATTACAGGCGATGAAAAGTCGAACTTGTCAATATTCGCATAAAGCACGAAGAATGAATATGTATTAGTTAATGTTCCGAAAAATTTACGTTGTACTTCAACCAATCCTTCTTCATCAAATAAAGTTGGACGCCAGGGCGGGCTGTTTGTTACAAGATACCAGCGAGTTGCATCGGCGCCATATTTATCAAATAAAATAAAAGGATCAACTGTATTGCCTTTCGACTTTGACATTTTCAAACCGTTTTTGTCAAGAATCAATTCGTTCACAATTACATTTTTGAATGCGACATTATCAAAAAGCATTGTTGCAATTGCGTGGAGAGTGTAAAACCAGCCGCGCGTCTGGTCAATCCCTTCGCAAATAAAATCTGCCGGGAAAAAGTCTTTTTCAAATAGTTCTTTATTTTCAAACGGGTAATGATATTGAGCGAAAGGCATTGCGCCTGAATCAAACCAGACATCAATTAATTCAGGGGTACGTTTATAAAGCTTTCCGTTTTTTTCAAAAATAATTCGATCAACAAAAGGTTTGTGAAGATCAATTTCTTTTAATTCGGAAACGGGTATTCGAACTCCCCCCTCTTCATAGAACCCATTTTTCAATTCCTCGATGCTTCCTACTGAAAACATATCGCTGTCCTCACTAACCCAGATTGGAAGGGGAGTAGCCCAAAACCTATCTCTCGAAAGTGCCCAGTCTTTATTTTCTTCGAGCCAGTTTCCAAATCTCCCTGCACCAACTTCGGGCGGCTGCCAATTAATTGTCTCGTTAAGTTCCACCATTCTGTCCGCAATTGAAGTTGTTTTGATAAACCATGATTCACGAGCATAATAAATTACTGGAACATTTTCGTGCCGCCAGCTAAAAGGATAAGTATGAGTGATCGTTTCTTTTTTGTAAAGCGAACCTTCGAGTCTTAATTTTTGAATAATTCCGGCATCAGCATCCTTTACGAATTGCCCGGCAAAGTCAGTAACTTCGTCTGTAAATAATCCACCGCGCGTAACCGGCTGCATCATTGGCAGGTCATATTTTTTAGAGACTTCATAATCGTCTGCACCAAAGGCTGGGGCAATATGAACCACTCCGGAACCGTCTTCTGTACTTACAAAATTTCCACAGACAATGTAAAAAGCTTTTTTCTCTGGTTTGACGTAGCCAAATAACTGTTTGTAAAAAAGTCCCTCAAGGGTTGATCCTTTAAATTCATCTATAATTTTATAATCTCCATCAAGAACTGACAACCTTTCTTTTGCGAGAATGATCATTTTGTCTTTATGATTTACCTTCACATAATCAATATCAGCACCGACCGCAAGCGCAACATTGGAAATCAGAGTCCATGGAGTTGTTGTCCAGACTAAAATGAATTCATCGTTTTGTTCAAGTTTGAATAAAACATAAACAGATGGATCTTTTGTTTCGCGGTAGCCAAGAGCAAGTTCGTGCGATGATAAAACAGTTTCTGATTTGGGATCTTGCGGAACAATTTTATAATCTTTATAAATAAGTCCTTTATCGAATAAAGTTTTTAAAGCCCACCAGACCGACTCGATATAGTTATTTGTAAGCGTGATGTATGCAGAATCAAGATCAATCCAATAACCCATCCTGTCTGTCATCTTTTCCCAAAGATCGAGATAAGTGAAAACAGAATTACGGCAGGCTTGATTGTATTTGTCTACGCCGTATTCAATCACTTCGCTTTTGTGTTTTATGCCGAGGCTTTTTTCGACTTCAATTTCCACAGGCAAGCCATGAGTATCCCAGCCGGCTTTACGCTCAACACGGTAGCCTTGCAAAGTTTTGTATCGGCAGATCAAATCTTTAAGCGTGCGCGCCATTACATGATGAATGCCTGGTTTACCGTTTGCGGTTGGCGGACCTTCGTAAAAAGTGAATGATTTGGATTTATCTTTTGAAGAAATGCTTTTCTCAAAAGTTTTGTTTTCTTTCCAGAATTCTAAAATTCGTTTTTCAATTTCGGGGTAATTTATTTTTTCTAAATTTTGTTTAAACATTTTCTATGTTGATCAATTACTGTTGTTCGTATTTTTTAATTAATTCTTTTTCAGTTTGAATAAATTCTTTCAACTCCCTTTCAATTCTTTCTTTTTGAAGGATAATATTTTTTGCCTGTGATTCTGCTTCAAAAATTATTTCTTTTGCTTTAAGCTGAGCTGCTTTTAATTCAAGATCGGATTGTTTTTTTGATTCTTGCAGGATACTTTCATAAACGCGGATTTTTTCATTTGTCAGATCGGAGTCTCGTTTAGTTGTAAGAATTTCTTCAATCGCCATTCCAAAAAATGCCATAGAGCCAAGCATAATATTTCTTAGACTGAAAAGGATAAGATTTTCAGAAAGTAATTCGCTTGCACCAAAGTATTCATTAAAAAATGAAATTGTAAAAATTGAAATTATTGTGACTGCAATAATTGTTGCAAATACAACTTTGCCTCCGAAATTCCAGCCAAGTGATTTATTGATATACCACCCGCTTGCGAAGCACAGTACAGACATAACAAACCAAACGGCAAAATCATTTTCACCAAACTTGAATAAATCCGTTTGAAGAAAATCAGATGAAAAAATAAAAATCGCAAGTAAAACTGGAGCAGCATAGTGGGATATTTTTTTCATTTCCATTAAAGTCTCCTGATTACTTCTTTCATTATTAAAGTCATTTTTGGTTCTGCTGCCATTGCCGTTTCAATTATTTCCTGAACGTTTACGGGCTTGAGTGAATCAGGGAAGCATTCGTCTGTAATAATACTGACTCCAAGCACCTTCATTCCCATTTGGTTAGCCACAATGTTCTCAGGGATGGTGGACATTCCCACCACGTCGGCACCAGTTGCACGTAAAAATCTGTACTCAGCTTTTGTTTCTAGATTAGGCCCAGGTACTGCAACATAAACACCTTTTTGAATTTTCAATTTATTTTCAAGCGCAATTTGTTCGGCAAGGTTTATTAACTCTTGCGAATAAGGTTCGCTCATATCAGGGAAACGTGGTCCGAGTTCATCTTCATTCGGTCCAATCAATGGATTATCACCGAGTAGATTTATGTGATCGGTCATCAGCATAACATCGCCTTTGCGAAATTGCGGATTCATTCCTCCGCAAGCATTTGAGACAAGCAGAGTTTTTACTCCAAGAAATTTCATTACGCGGATTGGATAAGTTATCTGCTGCATTGTGTAGCCTTCGTAATAATGAAACCTTCCCTGCATCGCCACCACCTTCTTATTTCCGATTGTGCCAAAAATTAATCTTCCTTTGTGAGATTCAACAGTTGAAATTGGAAAATGCGGCAGGTCGGAATAATCAATCTCGACATCAATTTTTATTTCGTTGACTAAACCGCCAAGCCCTGTTCCGAGAACTATTCCGACTGGAAAATTATCAGAAGTATGTTTTTTAATTACTGCTAAAGTTTGTTCTATTTTAATTTTTAATTCGCTCATATTATAAAATTTTATTAACTATATCATCTATATCTAGATCAAGATCTTTTGATTCATCAGTTTTTCGAGGTGCAGGATTTTCTTCACCGGCGTACGCAACTTTTATCTCGAGAAGGTTCGATTGAGTGTTTACGATGGACTTAAGTCTTGCAATTAGAAAATCTTTTTCGTCGCGAAGTCTAATAACCGCATCACGAATTTCATTTGCCTGCTCACGGGCTTTCTCCAATAATTGCGAGGCTTTAAGTTCTGCTTCTTTCACTAAAAGATTGGCTTGCTTCTTTGACGACTCCATTGCCCGTGAAGATGAATCCTGTGCTTTTAATAAAGTATCCTGAAGATTTTTTTCTATCCGCTTATACTCAGCAACTTTAATATTCAATTCGTCTAATTCTCGTTTTAGTTTTTCGTTGTCTTTGTAAATGTTGTCAAATTCATCAGCGAGTTTTTCGAGGAATGCGTGGACCTCTTCAGTTTCATAACCGCGCATTGACTTGCTGAACTCTTGCTGTTTAATACTAAGTGGAGAAAATTTCATAACTCATTCCATTTTTTTGAATAATCTCTTTCACCAAAAATTGCTGAACCAATCCGCAGCATAGTTGAACCTTCTTCAATTGCAATTTCAAAATCACTGGTCATTCCCATTGAGAGCTCGCGTAATTGATAACCTTCCGAATTAAATTTTGTTAAAAAATTTCGCAAGTCTCTAAAACTTTTTCTGATCAGATTTTCGTTCTCGGTTAAAGGTGCCATTGTCATCAAGCCTAATGCATTTAGGTTTTTATCGAGCTTACAAAATTTTAAAATATTTCTGACTTCATCTTCACTCTCGGCTCCTGACTTAGTTTCTTCCTCAGATGTTTTAACCTGAACTAAAATTTTCTGAACTTTTCCTATTCCTTCAGCCCTCCTTGCTATCTCTTCAGCAAGTTCAAGTGAATCAACTGAATGGATAAATTCTGCACAATTCACAGCATATTTTACTTTGTTCATCTGAAGTTTTCCGATAAAATGCCAGGTAACTTTGCTGCCGATTTTCTCAAACTTCAGATGCAATTCCTGCGCTTTATTTTCGCCGAAGTCTGAAATACCGGCATCAATTGCCTGATTGATTACATCAATTCCAAAGTACTTTGAGACAGCAATTAGCTTTATTTCATTAACGCTCCGACCGCATTCTAAACATTTTTTCTGAATTCGGTTTCTTAGTGCAGCAATATTATTAGAAATCATCTCAAAATTAAGGTTGTGAATCTATACCTTAATTTACAGAAAATCAACGATAATTTTGTCAGAAAAAACGGCAGAAATAACATTTACAAATTGAAAATCTTGTTGTAATAATGGAAAAAGGGAGAAGGAGAATTATTAAAAAGGCAGCTAACTAAAGCTGCCTTGAAATGAATTGACGTGGTTATTCGTATGACATTTGTCGCTATTTCATCAAAATCATCTTGCGGGTAAGTGATTGTCCTCCGGCATTAAGTTGATAATAATACACACCGCTGGGCAATGTAGAAT
>DAOLIQ010000038.1:0-29701 GCA_035328465.1 Ignavibacteriaceae bacterium
TTAATGATTAAACTGATTAATAAAATTATAGAATTCACTTAGTGAAAAATCAACAAGCAATAGAATTATTTCGTTCATTCTTAAAAAATGGACAAAACCGAATAACGCCTGAACGTTTCGAAGTATTAAATGCTGCAATAGAGTATCAGGGACATTTTGGAGCTGATGATCTTTTCATATTGATGAAAAATAGAAAATCGCACGTTTCACGAGCTACAGTTTATAAAACTCTTGAATTATTAGCTCAATGTGATTTGGTGATTAAGAGAAACTTTGGTGACAATCTCACTCGATATGAAAGCAGCTTTAAAAAACAAAATCATGATCATTTAATTTGTGTTGACTGCGGACGCATTGTTGAGTTTACTGATGAATCAGTTGCAAAATCACCCAAACAAATCTGTGATAAGCTTGGGTTTAATTTCGGTAGTTACTCTTTTAACATTTTTGCACACTGCAAAGACAAAAAAAGTTGTAAACATTTTAAAAACCATTAAACTTAAGAATGAAAAAAAAATTATCTGCTATAAGCTATCCACTCCGTTGGAGTAAAAAAGATTTTTCAATAGATGTTTACTGCTCAATTCCAAATATCGCAACCGGAATTTTATTAAAAGCCGGGAAAGCAAACTTTATTATTGATCCAGGTGACGGGATACTAAGAGATCTGAATACAAATATCGGAACACAAGAGATTCTAAATGTTTCTGATATTTTTATAACGCATGGACATCACGACCATGTTGGGGGTGTTTGGTCGCTGCTCACATACCTTCGAGTTATGAAGAAAAAAAAATCCTTAACAATCCACTATCCAAACGGATGTAAAGAAATTGAAAGTATTTATAATGCATTTGTCAATGTCTATGGGTCATATTTATCTTATAAAATAAAATTAAACAAAATTGTAAAATCAAAAAAAATTACTGCAAAGAAAGTATCAGTATTTCCGTTTAATGTTATTCATAAAGAGTATTTATTGAACGGTAAAGAGACTAGAAATGTCCCGGCAATTGGCTATAATTTTACTTATAAAAATAATCGAATTTGTTATGGCGGTGATACAACTTACTGTGAAGAGTTAGTTAAAAACGCAAAAGGTGCAGACCTTGCTATAATCGAAGCCGGACACGAGGACGAAACCCCTGATGAAATGCATATGACTTTGAAGGAAGCTTATACTATCGGCAAATCAGCAAAAGATTTTTTTTTAGTTCACGTACCAGAATAAATAATAGGAGAATAAATGAATTATCTGTCGTATTGGAAACTTAGTTTCTCACTGTTCTTTCTTTGCACAATATTAATTATCCCACAAGAAAAATTTATTTTTGAAGGCGAAAAACATTTAAGCAACATTCAAATGCTTACAAATGGAGGAGAGAACGCCGAGGCATATCTTTCTTTTGACGAACAAAGACTAATTTTTCAAAGAACTTTCGGCGAACTTAATTGCGATCAAATTTTTACAATGAATATTGATGGCAGCGGAATGAAAATGATTTCAACCGGTTTGGGGAGAACTACATGTTCCTATTTTCTGCCTGGTGATGAAAGAGTAATTTATGCATCGACCCATTTAGACAATCCTGACTGTCCGCCTCCTCCTGATAGAAGCAAAGGATATGTATGGAAACTCTATAATTCTTTTGATATATTTTCTGCGAATGCGGATGGTTCAGATGTTAAACAAATGACTGATGCACCAGGCTACGATGCAGAAGCAACTGTCTCCCCGCTTGGCGATAAAATAGTTTTTACTTCCACCCGGGATGGCGATCCTGAACTTTATTTAATGAACATAGACGGAACTAATCAAACAAGATTAACATTTCATAAAGGTTATGATGGCGGCGCTTTTTTTTCACAAGATGGTAAAAAAATCGTATTTCGTGCAAGTAGTCCACAAACTGAACAGGAATTAGCGGATTATGATGATCTTGTTAAAGAAGGGTTAGTAAGACCTTCAGCATTGGAAATTTTTATTATGAATTCTGATGGATCAGATAGAAGACAAATAACAAATTTTGGGAAAGCAAGTTTCGCTCCCTTTTTATTCCCTGATGGGAAAAGAATTATTTTCTCATCCAACTTAAACAGTGAAACTGGAAGAGATTTTGATTTATATATGATCAATGTAGATGGTTCAGCTCTCGAACAGATTACACATTTTGATTCTTTTGATGGTTTTCCAATGTTTACCCGTGATGGGAAAAAACTTGTATTTGCTTCAAATCGCTTTAACAATCAGCCTAATGAAACAAATATTTTTATTGCTGATTGGATTGAATAATTATACGCTCTGATCAGATTAAGGTTTGTTATTCTGATCAGAGCATTTCTTTAATTCATCTAATAATAAAATCGAAATCCTGCACGAAACATTATCCCGCTCATATCATAAATTCTTTCGAATGTTCGTTTTCCAATGGTAGGGGAATCAATTTCATAAGTCCAGCTTGGTTCTGAATTATGATAATTCATTTCAAGTAAAACTTCAGAACGCGGTCCGATAGTGTATGCACCGCCAAACCCCAGCCTCCAATTAAAATCGAAGGCACCTTTTAGTTCATTGTCATCGGGGTTTTCAAAATTTCTATAATCAACTATTAGGATCTCCGCACCAATTGCTCCTGTTACATATATTTTTGTTCTTGGTGCCACTGGAAATTTCAGAGTTGCATTAATCATTAATGGAATATCATGTAAATTTGTTTGAGCTCTTAATTCATTTATACCACCGGATATTCCATAAATCTCATTGAAAGATTCTACAAGTGTTTTATCAACATAATTCTTATGGAACCAATCTATACTCCATCCAAAATTGAAATTCTGATCAATATATTTACCCCCCTCATAGCCAATTATAAACCCAGCATCAGTTGCTCCAGGACTAAATGAGCCAAGTTTAATAGCTGCTGCATTTCCTTGTGCAAAAATTGGTAGAGAAACTGAGAATAATATTAAGAAGAATAACTTTTTCATTTTTAACCTTTATATTTTTTCTTTTTAGATGACAATGATAGTGCCAGAAATTAATCATTGAATTCTAAATATTCTTCCACAACTTGTATAAAATAATACACATCCCTATTATGAAATAGACAGTTTAAATTAACTTTGAAGTCAATATTTTACTCAACAAAAAAGGAATTAATAAATCTTAAATGAAAAACATTTTATTTGTATGTATGGGAAATATTTGCCGCTCCCCTGCAGCTGAAGCTATCCTAAAAAAGAAACTAAGAGAAGCAAACCTCGATGAAAGCTTTTTCGTTGATTCTGCAGGAACAATTGATTATCATGCAGGTGAACTGCCAGATCAAAGAATGATTCAATGCGGAAAGAAAAGAGGATATAAACTTGATCATTACGCAAGAAAATTTTTACCTCAGAAAGATTTTAAAAATTTTGATCTGATTATAACGATGGATGAAGAAAATTATTCCACAATTATTCGATGGGATAGCGAAAATAAATACCAAGCAAAAGTGAAAAAGGCAGTAACTTATTCTAAGAACTTTGTTGTTAGCCAAGTCCCTGACCCGTATTATGGTGATGAATCCGATTTCAACCATGTGATTGATATTTTAGAAGATGTTTGTGATGGAATTTTAGATGAACTTAAAAATGATAAAAAATAATATTCTAATTCAAATTGAAGAATTTTTTAATGAAAAGATTACAGTTCTAAACCAAATTACTGGAGGCTGTATTAATGATGCTTATAAAATTAAAACAGCAAAAGGTAGAATTTATTTTCTAAAAATTAATAATTCACCACAGCCTCAAATGTTTGAAAGTGAGGCTGCAGGATTGTTTGAACTGAAAAGAGCAAATGCAATTAATGTTCCTGAAGTGATTCACGTTTCGACAAATTTTCTACTTCTTGAGTACATTCCGAAAGGAGTAAAAAGCAAAAATTTTTGGGAAATGTTCGGAAGATCGTTTGCAATGCTACATAAATTCACTGCATCATCATACGGTTTTTACACCGACAATTTTCTTGGATCAAACATACAAATCAACCATCCAGGAACATCATTAACTTGGTCGGAATTCTTTTTTACAAATAGACTATTATTTCAATTCAAACTTGCAGAAAAAAATAATTTAGTGGACTCACTTCTACGTAATTCGTTTATCAAGTTAGAAAAAAGAATAAATAGTATTCTTGATGACCAAGTTTTGCCATCACTTCTACACGGAGATTTGTGGTCGGGAAATTTTGTAGTTTCAAAGGATGGTTCAGCTTGGCTGATTGATCCCGCAGTTTATTATGGTCACCGTGAAGCAGATTTAGCAATGACTAAATTATTTGGTGGTTTCGATGATACTTTTTATGCTAGTTATAATAATGAATTTCCATTAGATAAAAATCATGAATATCGGGAAAGCATTTACAAACTTTATCATATTTTAAACCACCTTAATATATTTGGAAAAAGTTATTATCAGCAGGCAATTTCTTTAATGAATATCTATTTAAAATAGCTAGAGGATAATTCCATTTAAATATTTTAAGGGAATTATCCTCTTAAAAAAAATTAATTAAAATCTTGAATATCCAGCATCTCTATATCAAAAATTAAAACAGAGTTAGCCGGAATTTTTCCCATCGCCATTGAACCATATGCAAGCTGCGGTGGAATCATGAATTGAACTTTAGATCCTTTTTTCATTAACATTAAGCCTTCTTCCCAACCTTTAATTACCTGACCTTGACCAAGCACAAAAGTTATTGGTTCATTTCTTTCTACCGAACTATCGAAAATTGTTCCATCTTTTAAATAACCAGAATAGTTAACTGTCACTACTTTACCGGAAGCCGCTGGGTCACCACTACCTTCACGTAAAGTTACATATTTTATACCGCTGGCAGTTGTTACTATTTTAGATGTATCAACATCCCACTTCGTAACTTTAGGAGGAACATGTGCATCTACTAAAGTGATTTGCATTTTCAAATCAGAGTTTGGTGGAACTTGATCCCCGGGGTTTTCAGCATAAGCTACTTTCCCTGGAATTATTATCGTTCTTGTACCGCCTATTTTCATTCCAATAATAGCCTCATCACTGCCATTTATAAATGCTTGCCTGCCAAGAATAAATTTAAGAGGTTTCTGCGAAAGTCGTGTATCTGCAACTTTGGATGCTTTTCTTGTAGAATCAAGATTCCAATTTTCGTATAGATTAGTTGAATCTTTTATTAACCAAATATTAAAATGAACATTTACTAAATCACCGGCTTTAGCAATATTCCCTGTGCCAAGTGTATCATCATAAATTTGAACACCTGATTTTAAAGTTATAACGTCAGGAGTTTTATCGCACCCACCAAGAATCATTGTTAATAAAACAAAAACTATAATTAAATAATAACGCATAGAGAAGCCTTTCTTTTTTCGTTTAAGCATATTGTTAAACAAGATTTAGATTAAAATTAAGAATAGATTATTTTTGATAGTCATTTAATTATGAAAATATATTATGCAAATTTATGAAAACAATTTTCATTATAACGTTATTTTTTTGTTTCGTATTGAATCTTTTTCCAACATTAAGTGGGGATATTAGTTTAATTCCCTTTAATTGTGAAAATGAAAATATTATTAGACTTACATTTCAGGATTCTTTGATGACCTTAAAAGAAAAAGCAATAGTTGATTGCAATTATTCACTTGAAGAAGCATTGATAGGCTCCACAGCGCCTTTAGATATTAAGAATAATTTGACTTTGGTTGATGTTTATTACTATTCGTTTGATGAGAAAATTCACAAAGGTCAAATTGTTATTCATCGGTTACTTGCAAAAGATATAATTGAGATTTTTGATATCATCTTGATCAACAAATTTCCAATTGCCAAAGTTATCCCTATTGTCAACTATAAATGGTCGGATGATTTGTCTATGAATGACAATAATACTTCTTCTTTCAACTATCGTTTGGTTGCGGGTACAAAAAAAATATCAAATCACGCTTATGGACTTGCGATAGACATAAATCCAAAATTAAACCCGTATATCCAAGGCAGCCGCATAAGTCCGGAGGGTGCAAAATATGATTCCAATTTTCCAGGCACAATTATATCTGATTCTATTTTAGTGAATGCTTTTAAAAAGCGAGGTTGGACATGGGGCGGTGATTGGGTCACTCGTAAAGATTACCAGCATTTTGAAAAAATAATTGATTAAATTTTATTCTAAACTTTTGTCAAAAAGAAATTTTAACATACGCCAAACTCTTTTAGACCAGTCTCTTTCGGAGTGTTGAGCGTTATCATACTTATACCAAAATAAATTACTGTTCATTTGATAATTTCTATTTTGAAGGGCGATGAGCATATCATCAATTCCCGGCTGAAGTTCACTTTCTAATCCAACTTCTCCATTATCAATATAAATTTTAATAGGCTTTTGTTCATCCTGATAGTTTTTAACGGTAGTTACATAATTTATATCTCCGATTTTAAATGCGGGTGAAACACAAATAGCTTTAGAAAATATTTCAGGGTATTGCCAAAGCAGCATAAATGATATCAACCCACCCATAGATGATCCACCAACAAATGTACTTTCCCGCTGCGGTAACGTACGAAACAAGGAATCAATCATTGGTTTAATTTTATTCACGATAAGGTTCATGTACACAGCACCTGTATCACCTGGTGAATATTCCTGCCATCTATATTTAGTATTGTAAATGCCAACAATAATTAATTCTTCTATTTCCCCGATATTAATAAGGCTATCAGCAACCTCATCAAATCTCCAATCGTAACCGAACGATGAAGTAGCTGGATCAAAAACATTTTGACCATCTTGCAAGTATAAAACGGGGAAATGCCTTTGGGGGTCTATTGAGTAGGATGGTGGAAGCCATATTATGATATCTCTTGGTTCGAGTATACCGAATTGATAATTTTTTATGTATTCAACCCTGCCGGTAATTTGTCCATGAAGCTTTTGCTTGAATTGATCTTTCCAACCTGCGATTCGAACGACGATTATGGTATCAGCATTAATCCTCATAAATGAATTTTTGGGTACTGATCCATCCGATTCAACTGCTTCTTTATCCCACGAACCGCGAGTAATTTTATATTCAATATTTTCTCCTGCAGAAAACTTAAAAGATTTCGAATAGGTAGTATCGTTAACACGATTTAGGATGATTTTTTCGGCATTCCAGTTACCAAGTTCAGTACTATTGCCTGATATCGAAACATGTTCAGAATCAGCAAGCGCATTCGTTATAACAATAAATTGTACCTCCACCTTTTGTTGAGCTATTCCAAAAATATTAAACATAAATAGAAATAAAATAAACTGTTTCATCATGCTTACTCGAAATTCTAAGCTTAATAAATCATAAGAGTTGTAGCAATTATTTCAGTTCATAAAAATTATTTTTTCTATTTGAGTCTGGAATCGTATTAGTTCCTAGTTCAATATTAGAAATTTCACCTTCGGCTGATATTGAAATAGTTGTCGAGGTTTTACCATCCATCCAAACATCGGCTTGAACTTCAGTTGAATTAAGAATTTCACCATTGTAATTTTTTAGAGTTAAAATAATAGGAACAGGCATACTACCTATTTTATCAACTGTTACTTCAAAATTATTTCCGTCTTTTTTCACATCCGAAATTGAAAGATCGGGATAACCGTTTTCGAAAAACCATGGATTCCAAAACCAGTTCAAATTTTTACCAGAAACTTCGTTGAATGTATGAAAGAAATCATAAGGTATTGGATGCTTCCCATGCCAGCGATTTATGTACTCTTTATAAACCTCACCGAATTTTTCTGCACCAAGCATTTTACGAAGTATATCGTAAGAGATACCCGGACGTGAGTAGGCTTGCGTTCTGTAAGTGCTTCCGTGTGTTTGATTCGAGGGAGTAACAAGCGGGAGTTCCATTTCATCACCGGCAAAATTTTCATAACTTCTTACATTCCAACTGCGCGGAGAATTACCTTCCACCATCCTTTCCTGAATATCAAACGGAATAAATACTGCCATGCCTTCATCCATCCATGCATATTTGCGCTCGTTGATTCCCATGTAGAATGGGAAATACTGATGTGCAAGTTCGTGAGATGTAACTCCAAATGTACCTGCAAGAGAATTGGTTGAACCATTATTCACAATCATTGGAAATTCCATTCCGCCGGCACCGTTAAATACCGTTTGACTCGGAAAGGGAAATGGTACACCGGGTAATTCTTTCGAATAATATTCAAGAGATTTCATTGCGAAGTATGCAACATCTTTAAAATCTTTTGAAGATGGATTATAAGCTGCCGCAATATAAATCCTTCTTCCTGTTTGATCATCAACAACAAGACTAAGTGCATCCCACTGATAATGATCACTTATCCCAAATGCAAAATCAGGAACTCCTTCTGCGCGGTAATTCCATTTATTTATTGAAGAAGCAGATTTATAAATATTTCCTTCCTTCAAATCCTCTTCAGTTACGATACGAATTACTGAATCACTTTGATGAGCCTCTTTAAATAAGTTTAAATATTTTTCATTCAAAACTTCACTTGCATTTTCAAGTTCACCAGTAGCCCAAATTCCAAAATTGTTCGGGACAGAGATGTTTACATCAAAATTGCAAAAGTCATTATACATTTCATGCTGACCTGTGTAATCAATCATATCCCAGCCATCAATGTCATCATATACAGAAACTTGCGGATACCAATACGCAATGAAGTAAGAAGTTGAATCATATTTACCCATGCGAGGATTTTGACCAGCAGGAATTTGCACCTGCCATTGTATTTTTATTTGATTACTCGAATTTGGAACTATCGGCTGTGAAAGAAGCACTGCTAAATTGGTTGCAGTATTACGTACAGAGTCACGACTGTTCCAATTAATATTTTTATTATTTATTTGAAACGTTTTTAGAATAACACCGTCAGTAATAGATTCTGCTTCAAGGTTGAAATCTCTTGCGCTCTCTTTCTTATTCATATTTTGATAGAGTCTTATTACAAATCGTTTGAGAGTATCGGGACTATTATTGTAGTATGTAATTTCTTCACTGCCTTTTAGCAATCCTGTTAACGGATCAAATTCTGCGTTGATCTTATAATCAGATGAATTTTGCCAATACCTTTCACCTGGCTTTCCATCAAATGAGCGCGTGTTTTTGTTATAAGCATCAAGAATATTTCTTGGGATATAAAATGAAGACTGAGCTAAAGCCGAACCAACTAATAAAATTGATATTAGAAAAAAAGAAAAATATTTGAACATAAATTCTCCGGGAAAATATTATTAAAAAATGTTTTAATCGTCATTGAATAGACTGGTTGATGATTCAGATTTAAATTTTTTTCTGCCAAACCGTTTATACGCTAATTCTGTTACTTCCCTGCCGCGTGGTGTACGGTTAATAAATCCTTGTTGAATAAGGAAGGGTTCATAGACTTCTTCTATAGTGCCGGCATCTTCATTCACTGCAACCGAAAGTGTATTAAGTCCGACAGGTCCGCCGTTATATTTTTCTATAATTGTAAGAATAATTTCTTTATCCATTTCATCAAGACCAAATTCATCAACTTCGAGAGCAGCGAGTGCAGTTTTAGAAATTTCGATATCAATTATATCCTTACTCTCAAAATCGGCAAAGTCACGGGTTCGTCTTAAAAGTCTGTTTGCAATTCGAGGAGTTCCTCTTGAGCGCTTGGCAATTTCGACAGCAGCCGCAGCATCAATCTTAATATTTAAGATTTTCGAGGAACGATTTACAATTCCTGTTAAAGTATCTGAATCATAGTAATCTAATCTAAACTTGATCCCGAACCTATCACGCAAGGGAGAGGTAAGCATTCCTGCACGGGTAGTCGCTCCAACGAGTGTGTATTTTGGTAAACTTATTTGTACTGTACGCGCGTTCGGTCCGCTGTCAATCATAATATCAAGTTTATAATCTTCCATTGCTGAATAAAGATACTCTTCCACAACCGGACTTAATCGATGTATCTCATCAATAAATAATACAGAATGCTCTTCAAGATTAGTTAAAATCCCCGCGAGGTCGCCAGGTTTTTCCAATACAGGTCCGGAAGTGACTTTGCATTTTACACCGAGTTCATTTGCAATAATATTCGCAAGTGTTGTTTTTCCTAACCCCGGAGGTCCGGTTAATAAAACATGATCAAGCGCATCGCTGCGTTTAGATGCTGCAGTGATAAATACATTTAGGTTAGAGGTGATTTTTGACTGCCCCATAAAATCTTTTAAGAATAGAGGGCGCAAAGTTGTTTCTATTATTTTTTCTTCCGGAAGAGGTTCCGGTTGTGTCGAATTAGATTTTCTCATTAAAAATTATGTGACTAGTTGTTTATTCTTAAACTTTAATTTATTTAAAACAAATACCATTAAAATCATTAACGTAACCATGATTGCGGCGATTAACACAGTTGTTATCGGTGTTAATTTTTCACCGAAGATAGCAAATAATCCCGGGTTCCATGCGCTTCCATAAAGTATCATTAAATGAACAACATAAATTAACAAAGTATTTCGACCAAGAAGAATAAATATTTTTGGAATGTTTTCTATCTTAATTGAGATTAATGAAACTACTCCTGTTAATAAAAGCACAAAGCCCATTCGAAAAGTAATAGTGCTGAGGGCTTCATTCCATGGATGAACATTTCCGACCGGATATGGTATCAGATTATTTAATACAAAAGCAATTATCATAAATACTGCAGCGGCAGATGAAACAATATAACTGAAGCGGGTGGTTTTAAATACTAAAGGATGATTTGCAAGATAACTTCCAAGAACCCCTCCGCAAATAACATAACCTGCCCAGGGAAATAGTGGAAATAACGAACCGGTTTTGCTGTAAAAATATGCAGCTATCGGCTCGGGGAAATAATTCAACCAGTTAATGTTTTCTGTAAATATTGAGAGAGTAAAAAAGGCAGAACCAATTATTCCAAAAAAATAATAATCATTCAATTTTAATTTCTCAGTTATAAAAGCAAGTATTAAAATGAACAATAATCCAAAACCAATTAATTGCAGCACATCAACAGCGATAAAAATCTTCCAACTTGCTGCTGTCACTTCAGAAAAATCTATTATTGTGTAAGTTGGATATTTAAGTAAATAGCCAAGACTAACCAGCAGCAGCACTCGTTTAAATCCCTTGAGTACTCTTGGGTTTTTGAGATAGGAGGTTTTGTTCAACCTGAATAAATATGTGAAAACACTTCCAGCTGTAAAAAGAAAAATCGGAGCAGTCATTCCACGCATAAATAACCAAACAGCAAATACAGGAGAATCTAAATCGCGAAAAGAATTTCCTAAAAGTGCATCAACCGTGTGTCCCTGTACCATTTGAAGTACGGCAAAAGTGCGCAATAAATCAATAAATATTATTCGATGTTTTTTTTCGGTATGCGTCATTTATATTAATTAAACTTTGCCGTTTGAACGTTTGAAATTACTCAATTAGTTTTAATTATTAAAAAGAATCCTGTGTAAAATTACTTTTATGTTTATGTTTTTTGGAATTTATTTTTCCCAAATAGTTCTTCGAATAAAATTTCGGAAAGATGTTGAAATAATTTTAGTCTGATAAAATGAATTCTTTTATAAAAAGTTGCTGAAAATAATTACTGTTCAAACTACCTTTCGCATTGTAAAACTGTTTTTTGTATTATGTCAACTTTAAACAAGTTATGTGTGCATCTATAATTGAATGAGTCTAATTTCTGTTTCTTTTGTTTAGCATCTCCTAATTCGCTCAACCAATCAATTCAATGTTAGAAAAATAAAGTGATAGCTTATAAAAATTTTCAAATGGAAAGGAATAAATACCTGATATTTTACTAAAAATTAAGTGATAGGAAGTAAAATCAATTAGATAATCTATAGAATAATTTCAATTGCATAGGAAAAGCATTTAGATTCGGTCAAAAAAAATGACCCCGAGAATAATCGGGGTCACTAAGAGAAACAGCTAAAAGAAAAATGGATTATTTATCTTTATTTTCATCATCAACAACTTCGTAAGAAGCGTCTTGAACATTTTCCTTTTCATCCTTTTTAGAAGATTCAGTTTTCGGCTCTGTCTGAGGTCCGCTTTGAGGTTGAGGACCGGCTTGAGAGTACAATTGCGAAGCTATTTCATTCCAAACTTTATTAAGAGCTTCGGTAGCAGCCTTAATTTGTTCGGAATTATTCGAAGCTAAAGAATCTTCAACTTTTTTAATTTCAGACTCAAGTTTCGATTTATTATCAGGTGAGATTTTATCTTTCATTTCTTCAATCTGTTTTTTGGTCTGGAATACTAAACTATCCGCCTGATTACGAATTTCAACAGCTTCCTTTTTAGCTTTATCTTCAGCAGCATGTTCTTTAGCATCCTTTTTCATTCTCTCCACTTCCTCTTTATTCAATCCGCTAGAAGAAGTAATTCTAATACTTTGTTCTTTACCCGTTGCTTTATCCTTGGCTGAAACATGCAGAATACCGTTTGCATCAATATCAAAAGTAACTTCAATTTGAGGTACCCCCCTTGGAGCAGGAGGAATTCCATCAAGATGAAATCTTCCAAGGGTTCTGTTATCGGCAGCCATAGTACGCTCTCCCTGAAGTACGTTAATTTCTACTGATGGCTGATTATCAGATGCAGTTGAGAATATTTCACTTTTCTTTGTCGGGATAGTTGTGTTTGCTTCAATTAACCTTGTCATCATTCCGCCTAAAGTTTCGATTCCTAATGCAAGGGGAGTAACATCAAGCAGCAGTACATCTTTTATATCACCGGCTAATACCCCGCCCTGAATCGCTGCACCAACAGCAACAACTTCATCAGGATTTACACCCTTGTGGGGTTCTCTTCCGAATAGATTCTTAACTAATTCCTGGACCATTGGAATTCTTGTTGAACCGCCGACTAAAATAACTTCGCTAATCTGATCCCTGCTAACACCCGAATCTTTAATAGCCTGTTCGCAAGGTATTTTCGTCCTTTGAACTAAAGCATCAATCAGTTGTTCAAATTTAGAACGTGAGATATTAATATTTAAATGCTTAGGACCATCTTGTGTTGCAGTGATAAAAGGCAGATTAACATCTGTGGACATAGAAGAAGATAATTCAATCTTAGCTTTCTCCGCAGCTTCTTTTAACCTTTGAAGTGCCATAGGATCTTTTTTAAGATCAATACCCTCCTGCTTTCTGAATTCTTCTGCAAGATAATCTATAAGCTGCTGATCAAAATCATCACCACCGAGGTGAGTATCGCCATTGGTTGACTTGACTTCAAATACACCTTCGCCAAGCTGAAGAATAGAAATATCGAACGTACCGCCGCCTAAATCATAAACTGCAACAATCTCATCTTTATTTTTTTTATCCAGTCCATAAGCTAAAGCAGCAGCAGTTGGCTCATTAATAATTCTTCTAACTTTTAATCCAGCAATTTCTCCTGCATCCTTTGTAGCTTGTCTTTGAGAATCATTAAAATAAGCCGGAACAGTAATAACAGCTTCTGTAACTTCCTGCCCGAGATAATCTTCAGCAGTTTTTTTCATTTTTTGAAGAATCATTGAACTGATTTCAGGTGGAGAATAAACTCTATCCAAAATTCTTACTCTTGCAGAATTATTATCGCCAGCCACAACCTCATAAGGTATTTCTTTTTTTTCTCTATCTACTTCCTGAATCATCCTGCCCATAAATCTTTTAATAGAAAAGATTGTATTTTTTGGATTAGTTATCGCTTGTCTTTTTGCAGGCTGTCCGACTAATCTTTCACCTGATTTTGTGAAAGCAACTACCGATGGGGTGGTTCTACCGCCTTCTGAATTTGGTATTACTACCGGATCGTTGCCTTCCATTACTGCGACACACGAATTGGTTGTGCCTAAGTCAATTCCAATTATTTTTCCCATTAATTAATTCTCCTTTTTCTCTAATTTATTTTTAATGTTAATTTATTTGCTGTTCAATAATTTAATTGATTACGAAAGATGTCAATTTAAACCAACCAAATTTCTATTTTTGGATGAATGAAATTGTATAGTTTTCTTTGTTTACTTTGCATTCTAAAAAGATTTAATTTTATCTAAAGTCTTTTTCAGTATTTCATTGTTACAATCAGTGTGCCATACAAGAAGTTAGAAAATCTGTAAATTTTCGACATTTTTCTACTTTGATTTAGCTTCGAGTCGGCAAATATGGCAGGCTAAGCTGCGATCTGACAGAGAAAGTTGAAATTGGCAATAAATTAACAGCTTGATCAAATTATTATTTAGAGGCTACCGTGTTTGAAATTGAAGAGTTTGATATAAAATTAGAGACCGAAAAAATCGGGAGAAATTTTATTTATACAGAAGAAATTGATTCAACAAATTCATACCTGATGAATCGGGAATTTAATCCACCCGATGGTACAGTTGTACTTGCCGAAAAACAGTCAAAGGGAAGGGGTCGCAAAGATCGCAATTGGCACAGCTTAAAAGATGTTAATTTGACTTTTTCAATTTTATTAAAGGACAGTAAATACTTTAGAACTAATTTCAATTTAATCAACTTTAGTGCTGCACTGTCTGTTGCGATTTCAATTGAAAATTTATATCAACTTAAACCTGAATTAAAATGGCCTAATGATGTGTTGATAAACGGCAAAAAGGTTTCCGGCATCTTGCTTGAATCTACGAGCAAAGGCGAAAAAGTCGAACGGATAGTAATTGGTATTGGGCTAAATGTTAATCAAAATATTTTTCAAGGGACGTATAACATTGCACCAACATCTTTGAAATTAGAATTGAACAGACATATTGATCGGGAAATTCTTCTTGCAGAATTACTCAATCATTTTGAAAATCTTCTTCACAAAACTAAGGTTAAGCCTGAATGGATTTTAAACGAATGGAGGAACCGCTGCAGAATGATTGGAGAAAGAATCACAATCATTGAAGGCGAAAAAACTGTAACAGGTATATTCGATGATATTGATGATGCTGGATTTCTGATCCTGCGTCAGGGAACTCGAACTCAAAAAATATTCGCCGGGGATTTATCGTCAGCATGATTTTAACGTGCGATATCGGAAACAGCAGAATAAAATTCGGATTATTTATTGGTGACGACCTTATCGATCTTCGAGCTTATCATAAAATTGAGCATTCAATTAAATTTATTCTTGAAGTTCAACCCGAAGTTATTGCAATTTCATCTGTCGCATCTGTTAAATTAAATCAACTTATAAACGCCATTAAACCAAAATTTTTGTCGAACATTTTCTTGGTGGATAGGAATCAACACTTTAATCTAATAATAAATTACAACTCTGCTGCCACACTTGGAATTGATAGAATATGTTCTGCAGAAGGAGCAATCTATCTTCTTCAAAAAGACAAACAACTAAATCAGATTAATGAAAACGATTTTATAATGATAATCGATTTTGGCACAGCGACAACTATTAATCTTATCAAATTCCCAAATCTTTTTGAAGGCGGCTTAATTATACCCGGTATAAAATTGATGAGTGAATCACTTTACAAGCAAACCGAGCAATTGCCCGAGATAAATATCACACGAACGAAATCAGTAATTGGCAAAACAACAGAAGAGAATATTAATAATGGAATAGTTAATTCTACTGCAGGATTAATTGAAAGGGTAATTCGAAAAATTAAAAATGAATTTAAAGCTGATGTTAAAAAAATATTCATTACTGGTGGAAATGCAAAAACGATAATGGAAAGTTTAGATTTCGAATATGAATACTCTGAAGGCTTAGTACTTTATGGGATAAAATCAATTTACGATTTGAACATAAAAAGAAATTAGAGTTTTAATAATAAATTATCTATCAAGCGGGTATGTCCAATTTTACAGGCAATGAGAATTAAATACTCAATCCCCTCATTAAGGTTTTCGGTTTCAATAAAGGTTTTTGCCTCTACGATTTTTATATAATTTATCTGAGCAGTTGCGACAGATGAAATTAAATTTTTCATTTCCTCAATCAATCTTTGCGAATTACGTGCGCCAATTTCAACTTTGTTCTTCGCTAGCTTCAAGGCTTCCGACAGTACAAGAGCATCTTTTCGTTCAGCAGCGGATAAATAAACATTTCTTGAACTCATCGCCAATCCATCTGGTTCACGAACAATAGGGCATACAATTATTTGTATATCAAATTTTAAATCGCTGACCATTTTTTTTAATACTGCAACTTGCTGTGCATCTTTCTGACCGAAAAATGCGTAATCAGGTTGGACAATATTAAATAGAATTGATACTACAGTTGTGACTCCTCGGAAATGTGTCGGACGAAACTCCCCCTCTAATATTTTTGCCAATGGACCGACTTCAATAAAGGAAGAAAAACCGGGAGTATAAATCTCGTCTATCTCCGGACAAAATAGATAATCAACATTTTCTCTTAATAGCAAAGAGGAATCACGATTAAGGTCGCGCGGATATTTTGATAGATCCTCTGTAGGTGAAAACTGAGTAGGATTAACAAATATAGAAACGATAGTCACATCACATTTCCTTTGTGATTCCCTTACTAACGACAAATGTCCTTCATGAAGAAAGCCCATGGTGGGAACAAAACCGATGCTTTTGTTCGCAGCCTTTAGTGATCTAATTATTTTTCTGAGATCTGAAACAGTAGAAAGAGTTTCGATTTGAACCTCAAGTCATATTTTCAAGCAGAGAATAAATTTTATCTTTTAGATCTTTTCTATGGCAGATTAAATCTACAAATCCTTTTTCCAGCAGAAACTCAGACCGTTGAAAACCATCAGGCAAATCTTTGCCAATAGTCTGCTTTATTACTCGTGGTCCCGCAAATCCGATTAAGGCTTTAGGCTCAGCGATATTAATATCTCCAAGCATAGCATAACTTGCAGTTGTACCGCCAGTTGTTGGGTCTGTTAACACTGAGATATAAGGAATACCTTTAGCAGCTAATTTTGTTAATCGTGCACTGGTTTTAGCTAATTGCATAAGAGAATATGCCCCCTCCATCATTCGTGCACCGCCGCTTGCCGAAACAAGTATAAGAGGAATTTCACTTTTATAAGATTTATCTATTAACCGGGCAATTTTTTCACCAACTACCGCCCCCATGCTGCCGCCGATAAATGCGAAATCCATTACTCCCAAACAAACTTCCATATTATTCAATTTGCCGACACCCGTCCGAATTGCATCAAACATTCCTGTCTTCTTTATCGTAGCAGCAACTCTTTCGTTATATTTTTTTGTATCAACAAAACTTAATGGATCAGCCGATCTCATTTTTTTATCCATTTCTTTAAAGCTGGATTTGTCGAGTAGAATATTTATGTATTCCGCACTGCCGATTCTAAAATGATAATCACACTTTGTACAAGTCCAAAGATTCAATTCCAATTGTTTCTTATGAATGATCTCGCCGCAGCCACCACACTTCTCCCACATACCATCGGGGACATCCTTTTTGTGCGAGTCCGGTGAGATATTTTGTTTCGATCTTTTGAACCAGGGCATGTTTAGCTGCCTTTCTGCACATCCGCATAAATCGTCAGGATTTTCTGCGGTTCTGTTGGATCATTCGAGGTGATGGTGATAGTCCTACTCATTCTTCCTAAACGGTTTGTTGTATCAAGCTCTACTTTCAGACTTCCCTTTTCGCCTGGGGCTAATTTCTCACTGCTTACTAATGCAGCAGTGCAGCCGCAAGAAGTTTTAATATCTTTAATCAACAAATCACCTGTCCCAAAGTTTGCAATTTTAAAAGTGTACTCAACTTTCTTCCCTTCCTGAACGACCCCAAAATCATGCTCGGTTTCCGGAACTACAAATTTTGCTTGGAGTTCAGATTTTGAATCGGCGGTTTTTACAGTGCCAACAAATGTTAATTTCATTTCAGGAATATCATTATCGTTACTTTGAATATAAACAAACTTGGTTTGCTTCCCGATTCTTCCTTTCGAATTGAAGCTTACCAAAAGATTTGTGGATTCCCCCGGGGCTAAAGAATTTTTTTCCGGGCTCGCGGCTGTGCACCCGCAAGAGGCTCTTACATGAGCTATCTTTAAAGTATCCCATCCTGCATTCGTAATTATAAATGTATGAGAAACTGTTTCGCCCTGAATTATATCTCCAAAATCATATTCGATGGGTGTAACAGTAATCTTAGGACCTATAGATTGTGCATATAAAAAAGAAATTGAAAGAATAACGAGTAGTAAAATATTTTTAAGCATATTTAATTCCTTTTTACTAAAAAATTTCTGATATAATTAGGCTCAAGATTATCTATATCAAGAGACATAAATTTTTCGCCAAAAACCTCGCACCACTTTGCAATATAAAGTGCGTCCGGGGTGCAAACATTTTTTTTATTTGCTGAAGAACTAATCTCAGCATTTCCAAAAATTAATTCTTCCTTAAAATCTGCAAGTATTGTTGAAGGTAGAATTTTTAATTCATGTGTAAATATAAAACTCCTGTCCTTAATTTGAAACTGTGCAAAATAGACTTCGTCTTTATTGACTTTATTTGCGATAGAAAATTGAGTGCCTTCAGAAAGATACTCTGATAACTGAAGTGCGAGTGCTTCAAATGTCGGAACAGGTACAATCGGTATTGAAAGAGCTTTCGAAATTCCTTTGGCAGCCGCCATACCAATTCTTAACCCGGTAAATGAACCCGGACCGGAAGATATTGCTATGGGTGATATATCTTTCAATTCCAGTGATGCTTGCTTCATTACAAAATCAATCAGTGTGAATAATTTTTCTGAATGAGAATGAACAAGTTCTATTTTTGCTTCAAAATATTTTGAAGAAGAAAAATAAACGCATACGCTGCAAATTTTATCTGAAGTTTCTATTGCCAATATTGGTTGTGAATTTATCATAGTTGACCAAATTCAAATTCTCTTGAAAATTCTTCAGTAACCCTAATCGAAATTTCAATCCTTTTCTTGGGAAGAAGATTCGGAAATAAACTGCCCCATTCAATCAACACAACTGAATTTTCCGCTACGAGGTAGTCATTAAAGCCAATTTCTATCAATTCGTTTTCTTTATTTATTCTGTAAAAATCAAAGTGATAAAAATCAAACTTGGCAGTATATTCATTAACAATTGCAAAGGTGGGGCTGCTGACATTTTGAACTCCAAAACATTTTAGCAGATGCTTGATAAAGAAAGTTTTCCCGCTTCCAAGTTCGCCGTTTAATACTACTACCTCTGGAGCTGAAATATTTTCAGAAAGACTTTTTGCTAACTCAATAGTTTCCATTTCCGACCGGCAAACATGTTTTGAGGGAAACTCGACCACCTATTTAGGCTCCATCGTTATAACCGGAAGAATCATCTCTTCCATTGATATTCCGCCATGCTGAAAAGTATCTTTGTACATTCCAAGATATTTATGATAATCAGTTGGATAAACGAAATAAAAATCTTCCTTTGCAATAATATAATTTATTGTTACTCCCCTATCCGGCAGTTTGTATTCAGATGCATTTTTAATAAACATCGCATGCTTCTCATCAACTTTCAGGTTTCTTCCATATTTGAATCGTAAATTAGCAAGCGCTTCCCTATCCCCCAGCACTTTAGCGCCACGCAATGATCGAATGCTCCCGTGATCAGTGGTTACAACAATGCGGCAATTTTTTATTTTTGCCAATGATTTAAAAATTCCAAGCAGCGAAGAATGCATAAACCAACTATTGGTTAGAGAACGATAAGCAGGTTCATCCGGAGCAATTTCTTTTAAGAGATCAGAATCAGATCTTCCATGCGCAATCATATCAAGAAAATTGACAACTACCGCTGTGAGATGCGTATTCTGATACGAAAGGATATCCTGTTCAAAATTTCTTCCGACTTCGGGATCAATTATTTTAATATACTTCAACTCATTTTTTAATTTGATTCTTTTTCTGTCAATCAACCTTTGAAGTAGTTCGCGCTCGTGCTGATTCATGCTTCTTTCATCATCAGCCGAAGCATGATAAATGTCGGGATAATATTTATCAATATCCGATGGAAACATACCTGCAAAGAGTGCATTACGGGAGTAGGGGGTTGCAGTCGGAAGAATTGAATAGTAATAATCTTTTTCAATTTTGAATAGGTTAATAAGATTTTTTTCCATCACTAACCACTGGTCAAGACGTAAACAATCGAGCACAAAATAAAAGACAGAGTAATCCTGTTTCTGCACTAAATTTAGAACATGGTTTGAAGTTATATCTGTTGTAAGCATAGGTCTCTCAGAACTATCTGTGTTATTAACCCACCCTTTGTAGTTTTTCTCGATGTATTTTGAAAATTCCTTGTTCGCCTCTTTCTTTTGATCGAACAATGTTTGTTTTAATCCAATATCAGGATGAAGGTCCAATTCAATATCCCAATCAACCAATTTTAGATAAAGGTCATTCCATTCAGCAAAATCCATCGGGTTAGTTAACGCTTGCGAAATCTCATTGAAATCCTGCAAGTAATCTTTAGTAACATATTCGCCAGTGATTTTTTTTCCTTCGAGAATCTTTTTGCAAACAAGCAAAACCTGGCTTGGATTTACGGGTTTGGTAAGATAGTCGGAAATCTTTCCGCCGATCGCCTCATTCATCAAAGATTCTTCTTCGCTTTTCGTGACCATTACCACAGGAATGTTCGAGTTGATATCTTTTATTCTGCTGAGAGTTTCGAGTCCCCCCATCCCGGCCATCATTTCATCCAGAAAAATAAGGTCGTAATCATTTTTCTTAACCGAATTGATTGCATCTTCACCGTTCGTAACTGTGTCAACTTCGTAACCCTTTTCGGAAAGGAAAATTATATGTGAACGTAAAAGTTCAATTTCATCATCAACCCAGAGCAATTTTTTTTGCAGCATTTATTTATCCATTCTGTTTCTAATTAAAAAATAAGGACTACTGAATTGAAATCGTCACATCCAAACCTGCTTCGTTTGTTGTGGTAGGTGGAATTCTTGCTGCTCCTTCCGGCTCAACCGTCGAACGCTTGTAAAAAATCGAAAGTGTAACTTTTGAACTGATCGTGTATTTAATGCGCGGCTCAATTGTTATCCTTGTCGTTCCGTCCTGCGGAATTCCTTCTTCAGAAAAATTATCCATCTCATAGCGAACAGTTGAATTAACTGCGCTTGTATATGAAAAACTAAATTCAATATCGTTCTTTAAAGCAACACCAAACAATGGAAGTTCGAATCCGGACTTAGTGTAGCCTGCCGTTATTCCAATATCTTTAGTGAATGTTTCAGTTATATTTCTTGTTGTTACACCAAGATCATAAATCGCTTTTGTCGAAAATTTAATGCTGCTGGTAAGATTCCCCCCCCATAACTGTCCGAAAGTAAAATTTAGTCCAACTAAAGGTGAAAATCCATAATCAATTTTTTGAGATTGGATTTCCTGAATTCCATCGGGGTTTATTTTCCAGCCTTCGGAATAACCGGAAGTGTAGGCATGTGTAAGTGAAACTTTAGTAGCAAAGTTTTTGAAAACGCTTAACTTTTCTAAACCATCCCAGGTCAGCGACCAGTTCGGACGCGGGACATATTTTGCCACCTCCTTCAAAAAGCCAAGATTAGAGAAAATAGGAAGACTTTCCATGCCCTTTAAAAATGCAACGGATAAATCTTCGCTCTGGTTTGAAGATTGAGGGTTATAATTTTCTGCAACTTTCTTTATACCGCTTTTGAATACCGAGAACACAAGCACAGGTGGAAATGATAAAAATGATCTGCTGATAGAGCCTGTCGAAGTAATATTATTGATAGAGGCATTTCCGAAATCATCAGTAGAAAGCGAAGTATTTTTATTCAACGACCAGCCAACCTGCCAGTTTAAATCTATTTTTGCTCCCTCCCACAACGGACGGGAAGTCTTGAATGTAAAATTATTTTTCTGTGAGAACACATCACTCAAGTTGCCGTTTGGAGCTCTCGGACCAACATCATCACTCAGCCCGAGCATAAACAAACGTGCAGGTCCTCTGTCATATTTATAACTGAACCCCCAGAAATTTCCAAAACCACTTCCGGCAGATTTTATTCCGGATTTTGAAAGACTGTTATCTGAAGAAAAATTCATAGTAAAAGTTTCATAATCAAATAATAAAAACTTCGCAACACTGCGAAGGAATAACAGCGCATTGGTAAGAGATGATTTCTTCGGCAAGCCAATTGTAGTAGAATCAATATCTGCAAATTCTTCATCAAGTTCTAATTCTGAATCTTCAAGATCAATTTCGGTGGAATCTAGTTCCAAAGTTTTACCTTCATTTTCCAGACTTCTCATTATTGCTTCTTCCAGATTTCTATTTCTGCCTCTTTTATTTCCCTGCTGCGTTTGAGTTTTAGTTTGATTTTTAATTTGCTCCTGCTGCATTAAAATTGTCTGCTGCTCTTCAATAGATTCTTGGAACAACGGCTCGGTCAAAGCCTTCCACCTAAGCGTAACTCCCACAGAAGTGCGGCTCGAATTGCCTGCACTTCGCCCCAAATCAACCTGGCGAAAATCATTATTCCATCTGTATGTTGCGTTGTACGTGGCAGAGGAAATTGTAAAGTACTTATTGATATCCCAAAGTGACGGCATTTTGGGAGTTGATTTTAAATCGAAGGATTGTGTATATGAATAGTCGTTACCGAAACCTGTCTTACCAAAAATATCTTTCCAAATATCTTTTTCGGATCTATCGTTGCCAAGTAAATCTGTCTCTAAAAATGCAAGTGAAGAATTTATCGTAACATTATACGAAGTTGAAAGATTCAAAATACCGGCTTCGGTAAGTTTCCAATTGAATTGGAACCCCCTCGTAGCAGTAAAATCTCTCGAAACAATTGGATCGGTAACTGCAGTGCCTTGAGGTCTTGTTACGTTTACACTTCTGTTTCGCTTAGCTGTTAAACTGGCAGTAAAAGACTGAGGTGTGTAATAAACTTTTACACCTTTGTAATCAGTAAGTAACGAAACTATACTTCCAATAAATGGAATGTTTGCTGGTTGAAAGAAATAATCAGAGCTGAAAGTAATACCATAGTTCATGCTTGCATTCCAAATCCAATTTTTGCTTGAGAGAACGGTTGGGCTTCTCGAAAAACTTTTATTGAAATTGAATCCAAAGGTCAGCGCATTGAATGAATCCCTGATATACCATGCTTTTGTTGGAAATTTAATTTTAATATTGGATAACGACCAGCTATCGGAAATACTTAGAGTTTGAGTTTCTGAGATTAAATCTTCCGGCTTTTTTGTGGTTAACAGAGTTGTATCGCCCTGACTTTCCTGAAGCCGTTTAGCTGCCTCATCAACCCGAACATCAGTGCCGGGGATAAACAGCGGCTTGCCAAGTGATTCGTTGTGAGAGTAATTTAATTTCAAATTACTTTCCGGCAAACTTATCGGCAGCAATTTCAGAATATTCAATTCAGTTGCCACACCCCAGTTTTTCTGCTCCACTCTGCTGCCAAATCTATCAGCAAGCTTGTGAAAGTAGGGATTGGTCTGACTAATATTCGCGTTTACAGAAAGCAGATCAGCGAATTTTATTCCTGTGTTAAAGCTGTATGCCCAGCCGGGAGAATCATCTGCGCCAATAACTCTCAGCTCGTTCACCCACACCTCGCCGCTTACATTTCCGGTATTATTAGGATTGTTAGTATTAAATATTCCAACTGTTAAAAACTTTACTGAAGTAAGGGATGGGTTTCCTTTAACAGAATAAAAATGTCCGATCTTTCCGTCAACCGGTACACTATAGATAAAGTTTATCGAATCTCCCCGCGCCTGCTTGATCGCTGTAAGCTGACTAAATTTTATACTTATTTCATTCCAATCAGGTCGAACAGGCTGGCGATATTCGTAATAGTTGTTCGTATCGCCGCCAAATCTGAAATAAACTTCAGATGAATAATTAAGTGAATCTGTTGAAGACACAGAACCCGGTGCAGTGTTCATGTCGCCGTGAATGAATAACTTCATTTCGGAATAGTTAAAGACGTCTAATGGTTTAAATAAATACTTAACCCCTTCCCTCTTTTGTCCATCCTCTAAATTTGTTAGAATGAGATTTAGAGATTGTTCATTCGCAAGGATGTTTTCATCGGGTCTCGTTCTATCACGTTCTCTGCTGATGCCCGGAGGAATTGTGTAATTGGGATTATCTTCAAAACTTATTGTTGATATCGCAAGCACTGTGTCTTCGGGAATTACTTTCTGCCACTGACTTCCAACAAGATTAAATTCTGCCAACCGAAAATGCACCATATCATTCACACCCGTAACAAACATTCTTATCGTTTCTACGTTTGATAAACTTGGACTACCGACAATTAAAGATGTATCTTTTAAAGGCACGCGGAAAAGATACCAGCCAGCTTCTGTTAATCCCCCACCCTGAATAAATGGATTTCTTGCGGCAGAAGTGTCAAGCGGTACCTCGTATCTGAAATAACTGTTCGCTAAATCTACGCTTCCGTTTTTATTTAAATCTTCTGTGTCGGGTATTCGTCCGATATCGGTAAGCTGGGCATTCCCCTGTGTCCCGTTAATATTGAAGTAATCGAATAATGTTTTAGTTCCCGAATTATTAAATACGAAATTATCTCCGGCGGGGTCGGATTTGTCGCTGCCATAAGTGGTTCGTTCAGCATCATCAAATAAACCATCCAAGCCTCTGTCTTCATCCTGATAATTTATAAATACATCATTGATATTTTCAGTGTTCAAAGTGTTGTTTGGTATTACATCCTCGCTTATCAAACCAAGATCAATATAAAGTTTAGCATCCGGAGGAGCGTTTTGAATGTTCATCCAGAATTCAATAAACTCCACATTCTCTTCAACAAGGTTGTTTGCAGTTGAAGATAAAATCCTTTGCATACCTCCCCAGCTTTTCGTTGGAGTCGATAAATCAGGGTTGTAGTTATATGTACCGGGAGTGTCAGGCATAAAAACATAATCCATAACTGTAACCTGTTGATCTGATGTAGCGACTTGCTTTCTATCTCCAAAAATGTCTTTAACATTTACATCAGATGGAGTCACAGTAAACCAAAAACTTTTTCCCTTGTGAGTCATTTTATCTGCCCTGCTAAATCCCAACAGGTTAGATAATGAATCAGGGGCGCTTAAGTCTTTCCAGCCAGTGTAACCAACTCCAATTGGAATTGTTCGCTTGGCACCTTCGAAGTCATCTATGTAAGCAATGCTTTGCCCATTGTCAGAACTTATCGTGCTTTTCTTCGTATTAGGATCAGGATTAATGTAAGCATATTCTCCGGCAAGAGTAAAAGTTGACATCTCCCGTGTTGAAATTATTTTATCAAGCAGCTTCGTTATAATTGGTAAATCGCCCGAGGTAGAAAAATCAACTCCATAAATTGTGTTACTCAGCGGCTCTTCGCCAATTCTGACTTTATCACTTAATGTTTGCTGATTCAAATTCAAAATAGAAAAACCAAGTTTTGTCTTTTGAGAAAAATCGAAAATACCCCGCGCACCAAGCAAAGTTTTTGAAGCAAGTTGAAATAAATCATTCTGTTCATAAGTGACTTTTAGGTTCGCACCCGGGACCAATGCAGCGTCGTTTTTAATTGTAAGCTGTCCGATATTGTAATCTACTGAGTAATCAACATTGGGAGTTAGTTCCCTTCCATCTAAAATCACGCGGACAGAATTTTCAACAATATTAAATCCAAGTTGATAGATAGAAGTTGCATCACCCGTACTTTTCCCTGTCATCACCCATTTGTCTTTTATCTTTTCCTGCTGAGCAAAAGTTTTTGTTGTATCATAAATCTGCTGGAAATTTAGTGAGTCAGGAATACTTGCAGGCAAGTCTCTTCCGAAAGGCTGCAGCACCGGGAAAATAATTTCCCCCGTAGTTGGAAGAATTGTGATGCTTGGTAAATAATCAAAAACGTTATCGCCAATATTACCTGGAGTTGGCTGCTTGCTCTTATCAAGAATATCTAACCCGAAAGCATTAAGCAATCTTACTGCGCCACTTGGAGTGGGAAGGTCTGTTACAGGATCTTGTCCTTCAAGTTCATATTTAATATTGAATTCAAAACCATCCTCCTTAATATTTCTCGCCCCGAGAGGATAAATATTTCTTAATTGAAGCTGCCATGCCGTTTTAAATTGCGGTTGAAGGTTTTTTGGCTTTATTAGTTTCAATACTATTTTCTGCGAAGTATCTGCAGCAGAGGTAGTGATAAAATCACCATAGAAAAGATCATCGCCGCTGCTCGGTGAAAGACCATCATACCGATATGCAACGGCAATAATATCCTGTTCATTAATCGTTGAATTAAAAGTGATATAACCTGTTTCGCGATGCAGTATATAATCAACCCCTTCAGTCAATAACAGAAACCTGCCCGTCTCTTCCTGCCCGGGGATTGGATTTGAAAGATCCTCTCTTAAATTATCAGGGTAGGAACCTGAAGTATCAATCGGATTCAGGTGAATGTAAGCATTGGCAAATCTTTCTTTCGAACGATCAATTGTCGGAACGTTAATAGATTTCCAAACCTGAATATCTTTAACATAATAATCCTGTGTATAAATAGGTGTTGCACTTCCATAATATTGATTAAAAATATTTAATACCGGATCAGCATAAACCGAATCGAGGAAATAATGATTAGTAGAATATTCGTAAGGTCGAATAGCAAATTCTGTTGCAGTGCTTCCGCCGCTAACTTCAACTTCTTTAATTTCACCTTTCTTTTGTGAAGCGATGGTAGTTAATGAAAGCGGACCCATTTTAAACTGTGCTTTAATTCCAAACAGAGCTTCACCGCCACCAACCAATGGAGATGTCTGAAGCGATACGTTTCCAGCCTCTATACTTTGAATTATTTCATCTTCATAACCAGTGTATTTTATCTTCAGCTGGTTTTCATATTCGAAAGTTCGCTCGGTGTTCCAATCGGCGCTGATATTGAGTTTATCACCGATGGTACCATTGACACTGATCTGCACTTGTTGTTTAAAGTCGGGTTCATTTCGTGTGTTGCCAAGACTCGAAGCAGTAACCCCTTCGGTAGTTTCGTTTCGCCATGCACCGTGTATTTGCACGCTGCCTCCAATCTTCAAACTGATTTTTGGAGGTCCAAAAATACTTAATACACCAACACTCGGAAGTGGAATTTCAAAATCTGTAAAATCCTTTATTACATCGCTAAGACTTTTTTTACCTTCCGTGAGTTGATATTCATAGCCTATTGATTCCCACATTTCCCGTTCACGAGTATCAAGTCGAAGTTTGATATATTCTTCAATCGGAAGAGTCAATAATATTTTAGACGGTTTTCCGGCAATTTCTTCTTTTATCGTTACAAACTTTCCGGTTGAATCAATCTCAACTTTCCTTACACGCTGATTAACCTTTGCAAAAAAACTTGACTGCTTTTTTATTTTCAACTGTGTATAGGGAACGTCTTCACGAACATAGCGAAAATATTTTAACCGGTTTGTTGAATCAAGCGCCATCGAATCAACTTTAACGGTGTCAAGATTTGTTTTTAGTGAATCACCTAAATTAAAAGTTGAGTCTGTTTTAGATAAGAGCGAGTCGGGCGTGATTTTATCTGTTGAATCCGGCGGTAATAAGAAATTCCCCCCTTTAAAAATAATAGAAAGCGGTTTCTCTTCTTTAGATAAAAAACTGCCTGTCTGATTTGAGTCTGAAATGTTCAAACCAGATTGAGACTCGGAAACAGAATTGTCTTGAGTTACGAATTGAAAACAAGCCTGAAACCAAATAGATTCATCTAATTGAGAAAAATGAGGAGAATTAAAACCTAAATTAATACCCGCGAAAAACAGAACGGTTGAAACCCCTGTAATGCGGAAAATCTCCCATAATAATTTTTTCATTCTATCGCTAATGAAGAATACCTTAGAATTAATTAACAAATATCGTAGAAACTATCTATAACTACTCCTTTAATAATTATTAAAAATATTGGCTGAAAAAGTAGAGAAATTACTTTTGAATATCAACTCTAATTTATTCTAAATTTCCTCCAAAACTTATTTGTTTATTCTGAATAAATGAAGGTAATTTTTTTTCACTTATTTCTGACCGCTTAATGTTTCATACAGATTTCTTTTGAAATTTTTAATATGCGGTTTGTCATTCTTCATAGAAAGTTTATTTTTCAATAAACGTAATTAAAAAAATTACACCCGAACCAATATGATCGAAAGAACCTGAGATGAAATTATCAAATACAGCGCTGCTGACCATCGTACTTTCAATTAAATTATTATATCCGCAATCCGAAAACAACGAAAACATAAAAAAATATATTGACGTTGCAGACAAAATTGTAAGAACAACCTTGAACGAGCAGCCAGGTTACCAATGGCTTGATGAGCTTTGTAAAATTGGTCCGCGTCTGAGCGGTTCAAATAATTCTTTAACAGCAATACATTGGGCAGATGAAAAAATGCAGTCACTCGGCTTCGACAAAGTTTGGCTCCAGTCTGTCATGGTGCCGCATTGGGAAAGAGGCAATATCGAAAAAGCATTAATCACCGAATCAAATTATTTTTTAGGACGAGAGCTGCGAGTAATTGCTCTCGGCGGAAGCGTTGGAACAGATGAGGATGGGGTAACAGCAGAAGTTCTTGAAGTTAAAAATTTTGATGAGTTAAAACAAAAAAAGGAATTAGCTAAAGGGAAAATTATTTTTTTCAGCCGTCCTCTCGATATGGGATTGATAAATACATTTGCCGGCTATGGCGGTGCAGTTGATCAGCGCAGCAGAGGTGCAATTGAAGCGGCAAAGTATGGCGCAATTGGAATAATCATTCGCTCGGTTACAACCAAGCACGATAACGTTCCTCATACCGGAGTGATGCACTACGTTGATAGTCTACCTAAAATCCCTTCGGTTGCGGCCGGATATCTTGATGCAGACTTTCTCAGCGATGCTCTGAAAAAGGATCCGCACTTAAAAATTACTATAAAATTAAATTGTAAAACATTCCCTGACGAACCATCTTATAATCTTATCGGCGAAATTACCGGAAGCGAACTTCCAAACGAAGTTATCGTAGTCGGAGGTCATTTTGATAGCTGGGATCAAGGCACTGGTGCTCATGATGACGGCGCCGGATGTGTGCAGTCAATGGAGGCGGTTTATTTATTAAAGAAATTAAACATTAAACCGAAAAGAACTATTCGCTGTGTACTTTTTATAAATGAAGAAAATGGATCGCGTGGGGGAATCGAGTATGGTACATACTCTGATACATCAAAAGAGAAACATATTGCAGCTATCGAATCCGATAGAGGCGGGTTTACTCCTGTCGGGTTTGATGTTGACTCGGATTCATTGACACTTTTAAAAATTCAAAGCTGGCTTCCTATTTTGAAAAAAGCATCAATAGAATGGGTGGACAAAGGTGGGAGTGGAGTTGATGTATCGCATATTAAAAATGCTGGGGCATTAATCGGTTATGTACCTGATGACCAACGTTATTTTGATTTTCACCATTCAGCTAATGATGTGTATGAAGCTGTTAACCCGCGCGAACTTGAACTTGGTTCGGCGGCAATAACAATACTGGCTTATCTTTTAAGTGAAGAAGGACTATGAGAATTTTTGAACATCGCATAAAACTCTACGAACAACAT
>DAOLIQ010000039.1:0-29290 GCA_035328465.1 Ignavibacteriaceae bacterium
GTGCCGCCCTGCAGAAATTCCCGATCCTGAATGCCTCGGTGCGAACCAATCATTTTCCCAGCAGAGCAATATATCCAGAGCAGTAAATCATAGTTCAGAATACATTGCTTCGGAAAAATTCATTAAGCTTAGATCAGAGATTGGAGATGTCGCTGCTGTCGATTCAATTTATATTGATGCTGTAAATTATACAAATGGAAATATTTCTGAAGCACTGCTTGCCTTAATGCTTGCAACCGTTCCATATCGCAAGGTTCCTTTACAAATTCCAATTGTAAATTCTATTATTTACTATCCATTAACCTCGGCAGATCAAGAAACGTTCAATAAAAAAAACAATAATCTGCCGCGATATTTATTTTTTGATTCTCCACAAAATGATTATGGCGATAAGGATAAACTTGCTCATTTTTTTGGCAGTGCTTTTCTATCATATGAATCACACGTCTTTGACATAGGAAAGCTAATTGGTTATTTTGTGGAAGCATTTGAAGAAAGTTTTAAAGTACAGTCAAGTGTTGATTTACGCGACTTAGATGTTAATGAATATGGAAGATTGTTTGGAAACTTGCTCAAAGAAAACAAACAACTTTTACCATCACAAATATTTTTATTACGATCACTTAGATTTTTAAGAGTTACAATATGAAATCAGTTTTAGTTATTGATGATGAACTGCAAATCTGTGAAAGCATAAATATGATCCTCGAATATGAGGGTTATGATGTTGACTTTACAACAAGCGCAATTGAAGGACTTGAAAAATTTTCATCAAAAGATTTTTCTGCGGTCTTTTTGGATATTCAAATGCCGGAGATGAATGGATTTGAAGTTCTAAAAAAAATTAAATCGCAAAAACCTACAGCCTCAGTTATTATTATTTCTGCACACGGCAGTGTCGAGAATGCAATCAAAGCTACCCGACTTGGAGCTTTTGATTTTCTCGAGAAACCGATTGACCGTGATAAACTTTTAATCAGCGTTCGTAACGCAACCGAAAGTACATCTTTAAAAGAAGAAAATGAAGAGATAAAAAAGATTTGGGTTGGAGATGAAGTAATTCTCGGAAAGAGCCGAGCAATCCAAAATGTATTGCAATTGATTGACAAAGTAGCACCGCTTGATACACGAGTTCTAATTACAGGCGAGAATGGAACTGGAAAAGAATTAGTTGCTCGAGCTATTCACAAAAAAAGTGAACGAAAAGATAAATCGTTTGTAGAAGTTAATTGTGCCGCTATTCCTAACGAACTTATTGAATCAGAATTATTTGGACACGAAAAAGGTTCTTTTACCGGAGCAGTTCAGCAGCGTATTGGACGATTTGAACTTGCAAATAAAGGCACATTGTTTTTAGATGAGGTTGGTGATATGTCGCATCAAGCACAAGCAAAAGTTTTGCGTGCTATTGAAGATGGTAAAATTGAACGTGTTGGCGGGGGAAGAAAGATTGATGTTGATGTGCGATTAATTTCTGCGACAAATAAAAATCTTAAAGAAGAAATTGAAAATGGAAATTTTCGTGAAGATCTTTATCACAGATTAAATGTTATTCCTATTCTCGTTCCTCCGCTTAGAGAGCGAACTGAGGATATTCCAATTCTTATTGAACATTTTACAAAAGATATTTCAATCAAACATAAAAAACCTGTGACTAAATTTTCTGATGATGCGATCCATATTTTACAAAATCAATCCTGGACAGGAAACGTACGTGAGTTAAGAAATATTGCTGAACGAATTATAATCATTGTTGATAAAAAAGAAATATCAGCAAAAGATATTGAGTTTATGTTTGCCGGTAATCAGCAGTCAGTAGATCAACTTGTTGATATGAGTAACTCATTCCAGGAATTTAAAGAAAAAGCTGAACGGGTTTTCATTTTGAAACAACTTCGTGCTAATGATTGGAACATCAGCAAGACTGCTGAAATCCTTGAGATCCAGCGCAGCCATCTTTACAACAAAATGAAAAAATATGGAATAGAAAAGGAGGAATAATGCCAACGATATTTACTAAAATCATAAATAAAGAAATTCCTGCTGATATAGTTTTTGAATCGGAAAATATTTTGGCATTCAAAGATATCAATCCTAAAGCTCCTGTTCATGTTTTAATCATTCCCAAAATAGAAATTCCAAAAGTAACTGATATAAAAGGAAGCGAACACGCTGCTCTGCTGGGAGAAATGATCGATGCGGCAAACAAGATTGCTAAAGATTTTAAAATTGCTGATGATGGTTTTAGATTAGTTTTTAATTGCGGCAATAACGGCGGTCAGGAAGTTTATCATTTACATTTGCATCTTATTGGCGGAAGAAAAATGAATTGGCCGCCGGGTTAAAATAGCCCCATCCTAACCTTCCCCTAAGGGGAAGGAATTGAATCAAACCTGAAAATAATTTTCCATTCCTTTTAATTTTTTATCTTCTTCCGTTCTGCCAAACATTAAAGATTCATATCCAAATTTATCACGAATTCTTGTAACGGCTCGCAGCATTTTTTTTCTTTTCACTTCATAATCCTCAAACAGAAATTCCTGTTCGCTTAATGGAGAAAAATTTGTAACTCCAATTCCAATTAATCTAACAGCAACTCTTCGCGTACGTGTTTTCTTCATCAAATCCCAGGCAGTTTCAAAAATAATTTTATCATCATCGGTTGGTTTTATTGTTTTAGCGCGCGTTAAGGTTTGAAAATCTGTATAACGTAGTTTAATATCAATTGTAGATGCTTCCCAACCTTTTTTTCTTAATGATTGAGCAACTTTTCCAGTAAGATAAAATAAAGAGTTTTTAATTTCTTCTTCACTTGTAACATCATTGCCAAAAGTATTTTCTCTCGAAATACTTTTCCTTGTCCGTTGAATTGTTAAATATTCCGTTCCTTCACCGTGAGCTTTCCGCCAGAGATCAACTCCGTATTTACCAAAAGCAGTTCCAAAATAATCTGAGGGAAGATTTGTGATATCGCCTATTCGATAAATCCCGCGTGAGTTCAGACTTTGCTGCATAACTTTACCAACACCGGGAATTGCTTCAACGGGCATTGGGGAAAGAAATTCTTTTTCCATTCCGGGAATAATGTAAGTGATTCCTTTCGGCTTCATACAATCAGAGCCAATCTTTGCAACAGTTTTATTGCTGCTGATTCCAATTGAGATTGGTAAACCAATTTTGTCCCAAATTTCTTTTTGCAGTCTTGCAGCAAATCCAAACATCGAACCGTACATTTTTTGTGTGCCGGTCATATCAAGATAAAATTCATCAATAGAAGCTTGCTCAATTAATGGAGCATATTGTTCCAAAACATATTTTACAGCTTTTGAAAATCTTGTGTATTCATCTCCGTGACCGTTTAAATAAATTCCTTGTGGACAAAGTTTGTAAGCAGTTCTAATCGGCATTGCAGAGTGCAAACCGAAAGCACGAGCCTCATAAGAACAAGCAGCAACCACTCCCCTTCCGTATTTCGGATCACCGCCAACAATCACTGGTTTGCCATTAAGTTTGGGATCGAGAATTCTCTCTACTGAAACAAAGAAAGCATCTAAATCTAGGTGAAAAATTGTACGCATAAAATCTTTAAAACCAATAGCACACAGATGACACAGATTAAACTGATTTACGCAGATCATTTGTAAATATTTTTCTACGTATTTCTGGTTTTTTACCAAAATTTAAAAGTAAACCAAGTTCTATTTTCGTAGCCTTTAAATAATTAATCAACTGTAATTCATGCTCTTCAATTAAAGATTCGACAGCCTTTAACTCAAGAATTACTTTGTTATTAACTATTATATCAGCAAAATATTCTCCAACAATCTGACTCTCATATTGAACTTTAATCGGTTTCTGTCTTTCAGCAATCAACCCGCTTTTATTTAGTTCGATTAACAGAGCATTTTCATAAACCTTTTCAAGAAATCCAAAGCCAAGTGTATTATAAACTTTATAAAAACATGCAATAATTTTGGATGTTAATTCCTGATACAAATATTCAGTCATAATCTTTCTTGTTGTTTTAATCTGTGATCATCTGTTCAATCTGTGTCATCAGCGTGCTATTGCTTTTTTAAGTTAGCTACTATCTCTTCCAATCTTGGATAAACTTTAATTATTCCAAAAAATAAAATCAATAAAGACTTAAAAGTCCAGAACGATTTAATGATTTAAATTCTGCTATTAAATCGATATTCTCTATTAACGTATTTATAACATCAGAAGTTGTGCAATTACCTTTTCTAATCCAACTTCCTGAACATGAATTGAACCAGAATATAAACCCTTTAAACTTTCTACCAGTTTAGGTGATAAGTTCTGATCAAATAAAAGTTTCATAAAGTTGCCGATGTAACCCTGCTTTCACGATCTGCAGCATAGCTAAGACATGCATAAATATCTTCTTTAGTCAGGTATGGAAAATCATCAAGAATTTGTTCTATAGTCATTCCGGATGCCAGATATCCGAGCACATCATAAACTGAAATACGCATTCCTCTTATACACGGTTTTCCACCACGCTTTCCAGGTTCAACTGTAATTATGTTTTTATAATCCTGCATATTTTATTCTCCTTAACTTTATAGAAAAATAATCAATAAAAACTTAACAATAAAGTAACCACTAATTTGTAACTATTATTTCTTCCAACCTTGGATAAGCTTTTAGAATTGTTGGTGGCATTTCAACTTTAATTTTTTCTTCAAGCAAATGAATTAATTCAAACGCATTTGCAACTGCATCTCCTTGCGGATGATTATTCATTATCACATTTACTTCTTTCACTTTACTTTCGATTGATTTAATCTTTTGAGCAATCTCGATTAACTCCGAAGGCGAATAAAGATAACTGTAACGCGAACTTTGCTCTTCATAAGTTTGCTCTTTCCCAAAATTAGATAATGATTTTTTCCAGGCCTCAACATTTCTGCCATGAAAACGGATGTAAGCTTTATCATTTGTAATTATCGGATTAAACTCAATTGCCCGCCCTATTTGCGGCTGATCAATTGTACAAAAAGTTAAATCGTTTTCTTTAAAGAATTCATAGGCGCGATTATTATTCCATGATGAATGACGAACTTCTACAAAGCAATCTATATCAGAAAAAATATCTCTTATCTTTTGTATATGCTGAACTGAGCTTCCATCAAACGAATAAGAATAAGGAAACTGAATTAATAATCCACCAAGTCTTTCAGATTTTCTTAACTGATCCAGATTATAACGAATAGCCCTTATGTTTTGCTCATCAAATTTTCTTTTGTGTGTAAAATCCTGATGAAGTTTTATGTGAAAGACAAAATCACTTGAGTCTTCAACTTTCTTTCTCCAGCCCTCAACAATTTTTGGACTAATATAAGTGTAGTAAGTTGAATTCACCTCTACGCAATTAAAGTAGTGAGAATAAAATTGCAGCCAATCAAAACCGCCAGATTGATTTTTAGGATAGAAGCTCGGCACCCAATCTTTATAAGACCAGCCGGCTGTGCCTATGTTATATATAGGTTTCATTGTTTAATTGCTATTTTCAAGTAAATACATTAAGTTAACATTAGTGTTAATTATCTATATTTAGTAATATGAGAACAAATGAATTAAATAAAATTGATAAACTTCTTTTTAGCATAGAGGATATTTCAAAAAGCCTATCAATTAGTAAAGAATCTGCAAAAGTAACAGCTAATCGTTATGTAAAACAGAATTTTCTAATTCGAGTAAAACGAAATTATTATATAACTGCATCAAACTTTGAGAAATTAAATGAACCAGATTTATTCAGGCTCGCTAATCTTATTCAAGTTCCCTCTTACATCTCACTAACATGTGCATTAAGTTTTTATGGAGTAAGTACACAACAACTTCAAGATGTAATTGAATCAATATCACTTAATAGAACAAAGATTTCTAATGTTAAAAAAATCGCATTCCAATATTTCAAGTTGAAGAAACCTTTTTATTCAAACTTTATACGGAACGATAATATTTTCATCGCAACTGTAGAGAAATCACTTGCAGATGCAATCTATCTCACTTCGATCGGTAAATATAATTGTGATTTTGATGCTGTTGATTTTAGCAAAATAAATAAATCAGAAATAACTAATCTTCTTACAAGTACAAATGAAATAGCGATTAATTTCTGGAGTAAATTATGCAAACGTTACAAAATTTAGAGAAACTTGAAATTGAAGTTCTTGAACTGCTAAATAGTATAAAAGTACTTGACTACCTTTACTTTGGCGGCGGTACAATGCTCAGACTTTGCCATAATCTCAATAGATATTCAACTGATCTTGACTTTTGGCTCGATACCAACACTGATTCAAAATCATTTTTTACAACTATAAAAAAAAGTCTTTCTGAGAATTATAGGTTAGTTGACTCAGCGAGCAAAAAATTCACCCTGCTATATGAAATAAAATCAATATCTGTAAATCGTAGCCTTAAAATAGAGATCAGAAAAGAAAAACAAAATTTTGAATGGGAGCGAAAGATTGCTTTTTCAAAATTCACAAATAAGCAAGTGCTTGTTAAAGGATTAACATTAAAACAAATGATGCTTAATAAATTCGATGCACTTCTTTCAAGAAAAATTATTCGGGATGTGTTTGACATTGAATTTCTTGTAATGCGAGGCGTAGACCTCCCAGGTGAAAAAGCTAAACTTCAAAATGCTATGCAGATTATAAATAATTTCAAAGAACAAGATTATAAAGTAACACTAGGTTCAATCCTCGATGAAAAAGAACGAAAATTTTATTTAGAAAATCGGTTTCAACTTCTTAAAGAAGAAATATCTAAAATACTTAGTATTCACTATAATTAATCAATTACTTCAAACTCCCCTTCCTTAGGAAGGGGTTAGGGGAAGGCTCTATCATCCAGCTTTCTTTTCCAAACTTCTGTATATGCCAATTACAATTCCAACTATCTTAAACGATGGATATTTCTTATCTATAACAATTGGCTTGTAGTTAGGATTTTCTGAAACTAATTCTATTTCATTTCTCTTTTTATAAAATCGTTTTACAACTGCTGCATCATCAAGCACCGCAACGACTATTTGTCCGTTCTTAGGTTCAAGGTTTGGATTTACAATAACAATATCTCCGCTAAAAATGTAAGCATCTTTTAAGCTATCACCTTTAACACGCAGCAAAAAAGAATCCTTTGGCATTCTTGCAATTGTTGGAAGTTGAATTGTATCTATTGCATCAGGATAAATTGTTAATGGATTACCTGCAGCAACTTCGCCGAGAATTGGTTTGGGTACAAAGAATTTTTCTTCAAGTGTCAGTTCAATTCCGCGCGAAAGTTTTGGACTCTTTTTAATATATCCTTTTTTTTCTATTGCCTGAAAATGCTGCTGCACAGTTGCACGATTCTTATATCCAAAATGTTTTGCAACATCAGCAAGAGTTGGTGGAATTCCCTTCCCCTTTATTTGATCAATTAGAAAATCTAAAATGCTTTTTTGTATTGCTGTTAATTCATTTTGCATAGCCATTCCTATTTAAAATAATTACCATACATTTGTATGTCAACTTAATTCAATATTGATTAAATGTCAAGAGAGGGCAAAAAAAATCCTCTTAAACTTTAAATGCTTAGAGGATTTGAAAAACGAAAATAGAAATACTAGAATTGAAATATCTTTTGGAGTGATTCGATCATTTTATCGTGGAAAATTGGTTTGGCTATAAAATCCTGAAATCCAGCGGCAATAAACTTTTCTTTATCTCCGGGGAGAACATAAGCAGTTACAGCAACAATTGGAATTTTCTCGTACTTCGGCATTTTATGAATTAATCTTAGAGCATCAAGCCCATTGTATTCTCCTTGCAGATTTATATCCATTAAGATAAAATCAAACTTATTCTTCTCTAACAGCGGCAATGCTTCTTCAAATCCTGCTGCAAACTGAATTGACTTTAGTTCTTTCATCTGAACTTTAAAAAGAACTTGTGAGTCGAGTTGATCTTCAATATACAAACAGTTCAATTTTGATATATCAAAATGCGGAACTGATTTTTGTTCGATAACGGCAGGAGGAAGAGTGGGTTCTTCAAGTGATGGATTTTCTTCTACAATTGTTTCCTTTGGAATTATATTATTAGTTGAAGTTTCAATGAATGGAATTTCCTTTGGTTCGTCCTGGATAACGGGAGGGATTACTATTTCCGGTTTAGCCGGCTCCGATACTTCAGTAGAAATATTTCCTCGGGCAATATTATTTTCATTTTTTTGAACATCATTTTCTACAGAAGGAGTTCCATCTTTCACTGCTATTATTTCAGAATTATCAATCTCAATTACAGGTAATTGATTAGATATTATTTTGGGTTCTTCTTCTTTAGTTTCATCAACTTTTGATTCGATGATTTCATCAGAAGAATATTTTAACGGGAAGATAAAGCCGAAATCAGAATTGGAAGGTTCGCTAATAGTTAGTTGAAATTTTCCTTTAAGAATTTGTAAAAGCGCTGCTGAAAGTTGTGTATTAAGCTTCGGAAGTCCTAAATCTTTTTTATCACCTCTCGGCTGATTGCTAAATAGAGTATCAAATGAGTTTACTAAAATTTCAGAAGCAACTGGATAATTATCTTTGATGGAAATTAAAAAGTTTTTTTCGTCGTACTGAAAAGCAGAGATAAATATTTTTTTACTCTTATTTATTTTCATAAGTATTTTAATTAACTGGGCAATAAAACTGAGTAATTTTTTACCGTCCGATTCGAACTTAAGAGACGAGGATATTTTGCCGTAAGCGAATTCGATCTTATTACCGCCAATAATTTCCTTAAAATTTTTCTGTAAATCATCGATCAAATCTGTCACCTGTATTTCACTTATCGAAAGTTCATATTTATTTTGAACTATATTCGAGTATTCAACAAATGTGTTCATAGTACTAAGAAGGGTGGTGCGGTTTTGATTTATAATATCGACCATCTCTTTTTGATCAGGTGTTAATTCTGGTAAACTTTCAGTAAGTTCTTGAACAAACCCCATGATCACATTAATTGGAGTAAGAATTTGATGGAAAAGACTTGACAGGAATGCAGTCTCATCTGATTTAGTTTCAACTGCGGGTAAATCTATTGGCTTTTCAATTTTAATTTCTTTAACTACTTCTTTTACTACTTCACTAATCACAGGCTGAACATTTTTCTCAACTGTTGCAATTAAAGAAAAAGAGTCAATCTCCCCCCTGTAATCAAGAACGGGCGAAGCAGTTAACTCAACCTGCAATTGTGAATCATCCGATTTTTTTAAGGAGGTAACGAGAGTAATTGAATCCTTTAAATAAGAGTGAAAAATATTTGCGTTCACATTAGCACGCTCCTCATCAATGAGAAGAGAAGTGAAGGCTGAGTTTTCAATATCTTCTTTGGAATAACCGAGAGCCTTAGCAGTCGAATTATTTGCATACGAAATAATACCATCTGTATCAGTAACAAAGAGAAGATCATCTGTATTATCAAATACATTTTTAAATAATTGAATTTTCTTCTCTAAATTTTTAACCGCAGTAACATCTTTGATTATATTTAGATAAGCCTCCCGTCCTTCGTAGGTCCAGGAATTTTTACTGATCTCAACTAAAATTAGACTACCATCTTTTTTCCGCTGCCTGTAGGGGCCCGTAAAAAAAGATATTTCTTGTTTGTCTTCAGAATGTTCTAACAGAGTTTGAATATCCTCAGGAAGGTATAAATCCGTAATATCCATCTGTAAAAATTCATCTTTAGAGTAACCGTAAAGATCTGTTGCCGCTTTATTTACATCAATAAAATTGAGATTTTCTTTATCGAAAATGTAAATCGGCTCGGGATTATTATGCATCAATGAATCAATCATTTTTTCTTTTCCTAATAATATTACAGTTTCTTTCGATCGACCTGGATTAATAAAACTAATTAGATATTTTCTTTGCTTACCAGGTAATAAACTTACAAATATTCTGCCACTAAAATATCTGTTATTCTTTTCTGATAAAAGCCCTTCGAATTCTTTTTCTATGCTTTCAGACCGATTGATGTCAAATTCTTTTACACATTTCAGCACTTCATTAGTAAAAATATCCTTTATTTGCGAACCTATTACAGCACTTTCGGAGCAGTGTAATGAAGTCAACAAATCATTACTAATTTTAATAATTTTACTTTCACTGTCAATCACTAAATATTCATTGGTGATTTGACGCATCGAAAGTAGGCTGCTTTCAATAAGTTCATTTTCGTTTTGTGTTAATTCTTCCTCTGTAAATATTTTTAATTCATTCAATGTTAAAAATATTTTTCCAGATTGATTTATCAGAGGAATCCGATAAATGATTATCAACACATTTTGATCATCTTTATTTTTAATTTTTTGATGTATGCCTGCAGGTTCGCTGTTTTTGTTAATACACTCATTAAGCGAATTAAATAATATCCTTATTTTTTTAATGAATTCATCAGAATAATTTTCCGGTAATAGAAATTGTTTAGGATTGAATCTCTGTCTGAAATTTTTATTAAATAAGATTAGATTTTGAGCGGTGTCCTCAATCCATATAATAGAATTAAATTTATCAATTTTAGATTGGATATTTTGATTATCAATTAAAGTAAATGGATATTTTTTTTCTATCTCTTTGGATAAAAGTATCAAATCAGAATTATGACTATGAAAATTATAAGTTTCTAAATCAGGTGTCATTTAAATTTGATCGACTAAGTTTAGTTAGATACCCGTATTTACAATTACAATATTTGAATAAGCCGAATAGACAGTGCCGTCGCTGCTGCGAATTCGGTAATGATAAATTTTATTGGCTAAAATTTCCGTATCTGTAAAAAAGTTTACGGCTCCCGAAACCGAAGCTATTTTCATAAACTCGTCATCCGTTTCTTCTTTCCTCTCAATTTCGAATAAAGAATTATCCGAATCTGAATCAATCCATGTTAGAATGATGACGTTCAGAAGTGAATTATATTCTCCTGTTAAATTATTCGGTGCCGGAATATCATATAAATAAGTTTGAACCCTGCTTTCATTCGACCATGCAGAATCGTTAGAAGAGAATGATTTAATTCTGAAAGTATAAAAGGAGCCCGGAATAAGCCCGCTTGCGCTATCCTTATAAGTCGTTGAATTTTCCGGGAGAGCTGTAACTGATTTAAACTCAGTAAAATCCGTTTTCCGTTCAATTAAAAAATATGTTTCGTTATTACTGTTATCTTTCCAATTTAAATTTATAACTTTTGAACCGTCAGCTGTCGCCGACAGATTGGAAGGGGGTAAAAAATTTCCAGTGAAAAATAAATTCTCTGTGTTTACTTCAACACTGAAATCTGATTCACCATAAATATTTACTGCCCTAAGTTTATAAAAGTAAATTGAATCCGGATCAACCTCTTTATCATTGATGTTAAATGCCGGTGCCGGGATTGATAAATAATTATTAAATGCTCCTTCAAAATTTGTCTTACGCCACACTTGGAAAGAATCAACCTGAAGAGATGAATCTTTCCAGGATATATTTAGAACATTATCACTAACATTCAGTAGCTTTATATCAAAAGGAATTGAGGGCAATGACTGCCTTTTAGTTACATTAATATTGGTCATTATTTCACTTCTAATCGAAGTGCCACTTTGAGTATAATAAATTAAAAAATAGCTAAAACTCTTACCGATATATGTAGTATCAAGATCAATGAATATTTTTGGTTGGGTACCATCTACATTTGGTGGAAAGTTTTGAATGAATTCATCATCAATATAAAGTTCAATAAATTTTAGAAGAAAGGGAGAGGTAATAGAATAATCAACTTCTGTGATTCCCTGTTGAATTTCTGAATTAGTAACGGGGAAAAATATTTCGATAGCGGAATTAATCGGTGGTGAGATAATTTCATCATTTCGGAATGTGCATCCTGCATATTGAAATAAGTGTAAAATTATAGTTATAAAAAGAAAAAGTTTAATCGAAACTTGTTTCATAAGAAAGAGTCAAATTAATTTTTTGCCTTGCTGCGATTGAATTAATCACAAGCAAAAACTGATTTTCGTTCTTCAATTTTGAAGCAGCAATATTGTCCCCCATCATTTCATAATTTAAATCAGTCGTTCCTTCTGGTAAAAGTAACTTAAAACTTAGATCGCTCATATCAAATCTATTATTATTTATTACGGTCATTTCAAATGATTTATCATCGGTAGAGGTTATTTCTACATTAATATTTTTTATGGCGAAGAAATATCCAATTATGGAATCTATCGTTATTCCATCAATCTGTAAATTTTGATTTCCTATTTCTGTGGATCTATCTTGTCCGCCTGTTCTGTTCACATGAGTTTGTAGATCATCTATTAACAAATAATTATAGATACGCTCAGAGTTTAATTCAAATGGCATTCTACTTTTAACAGTTGAGAAGCTATTTGAAATCAGGCTATAAAGTGGAAATAGAACTAGTTCTTTATTAGAATTAAAAATATAAAAATTTTTATTATCGAAAATAAAAGTAATTCCCGATTCTGAAATTTGCTTCAGAGAAGTTAAGTCATAAATATCACCTCGCACAAATAGTCCAATGTTTTGTTGTTTATTATCAAAGGATATTTTTTTAAAAGTATTTGACAACTCTTGAAGTTGATGATTAAATTTATCGGAATTTATTTCATCTATTGATGCAGCTAAATTGAAGGTATATTTTTGAGAATTAAATCCAATCAAGTGAATTAGATTTTCAAAATTTTCGGGACGGAAGAAAAGGTTAAACTGGCTATTAGAATTTCTTATTTCGTCAGGAATTTTATTTAAGGATTCTATATCATTAATGATCGCAGAAAATATCTTATAAGGAGATAAGTTTCCCGGCAAATAGTTTAACTGAACGTTTGGTTTATTTGATAACCAATTAATTGCGGAATAAAAAAATAAATTAAAATTCTTCTGATCCTCTTTCCCAATTAGTTGATCGATTTGAAAACCGAACCACAAAACTCGTCCCCTGCCAAAGGTTGAGGCTAATATTCCTGTTGTCGCATTGTTATGTTTACTATTATCCAATGATTCATAATATCCCAGTAAAAAAGATTTTCGATTGGCGGTTGTTTCATAAATATTTCGTTGAAGACTTAAAAGCAATTTAGAATGCAATAATTCTTTGGGTGTAATTAGTTCATCCACAACAAAATTGAGATTTGCAGTAAAATAATTTTGGGAGGGCATTTTCGAAATTGAAGAGCCGATAACGAACTCAGAAAAACTTTTTTCTCTTTGCTTATCACTTTGATTTCTATCACCAATGTTGCCAAGCATCCATAAGTTTCCACCATCATTTAGATAATCGGTCAAGTTCTCAAATGCTTCATCGGTTAAAGACTCAGTTCCGGGTAAAATTATAAAATCATAATCTGAAAGAGAATTCGATGAAATATCATTATCACGAAGCACATCATATCTGATTTTATTGTTGAGTAAAAAATATTCCCAGGCGGAAGAGGGGGGTTGAATGTCCGATTTATCACTACTCAATGAAAATTCAGAGTGAACTAAACCAATTTTAATTTGGACCTGCTGCGCATAGATTGCCGAAGAGAGTGATAATATAAAAAAAAGGAAGGTTATTGAAGTTAAATAATTTTTCAAATTAGTTTTCCTCGGTCATTATGAAGTGAGAATTATTTAAACGCCGATTTTTTCATAATCAATATAATAAGTTCTTGATTCTTTAGGTTTCAAGTCATTAATATATAAGTATAGAATTGTGCTTCCCTTGACATACTTGAATTTTGGAATTTTCGTACCGATTATTTCACTATTTAAAGAAATATTTGAGACTTGTTCATTCAAATCTATATTAACAACTAAATCGCTAACCGAAGAAATTCCCGGATTAGAAACCTTCAAAGTAACTCTTGAATTACTTCGGCGCTCTGTCCTAATTTCGATGTAGTCTTTCTTTTGAAACCATTGCTGAATTTCAGAAGCAGTCGTAATCCAAAAATTTTTCTTTTTCAAATCTTCAATTAAATCACTGATGACATTTACATTTTCAGGTTTGCATTGATACTCAGAATGAAACTTTGAAGTAAAAAGTCCTCCTTCAAAAAAAACTCTATCCACGTCCTCCTGATAAGTGTAGAATTGAAATTCAGGCTGGGTTAAACCAAAATCTCTGATAACCGCATAATCATCCCTGCCGGTTTTTACAATAGAAAGAATTCTATCCTGACCACGAATGATTGTTTTGGGGACTGAGCGGTCGGTTAATGAGTCAGACATCATGTACTTAAATTTCGAATTAATAGCAGCCGTAATAGTATTCAAATCGTATAAGCCATAATAAGGTAGAAATCCGTGAACAGGCTTTTTAACAACTGATTCAAGTTCTGATTTGGCATATAAAAGTTTTTCAGTCTGTAAGGAAAGGTTATTAAGTTTATTAATTGTGTCCGATTGTGAGGTAAGATAACCAACATCAACTAAAGCACCGATTTCACCATAATCTTTAAGCTTTTTAATTAACTCGGAATTAGATTTTAAAAGCATAGGATCAACAAAAAATGTTGCGGGCACATTTTCATTTTTTAAAATCGGCAGTATGTTGTTAGTATTCTCCGCATCATTTGAAACCGAGATCGCAATAACGGCAGCAGCGTCATAACCCACTGGCCAATCACGGACGTAAGCCACAGGCACGTAGGTTAACCAGTTAATACAATTTCGGAAAAGTCTTTCGAACAAAATATAATCTTCCTGAATTCCTAAGACAGAATTAATTTCAAACCCCATCCAGATGAATCTGCCTTTACCATAGGTACCATAAACCATTCCGGCACTTTTTTTAATTTCCTCTCTTACCAGTCCATCTTCGAGTCGGTAGTTATACCAAAAACTAATTTGAGTTGTACGCGGATCGAGAACTTCAATAGCCATGGGTCTATCCCACGTAGCAACTTTAAGTGGATATCCTGTTGGTATATTAGCTGTTATTGGTGATCCTCCGCGAAGAGTATGGATTTTGGCTGTCCCATCATTATAAATTTCTTTTGAAAAACTTGCCCCAAATATTTCAGATATAAAACTCCAGCCTCTCCATTTTCCATCTTTGCTATAAGTTCCGACACTTCCAGTTGCAAAAAGACTCCCTCCTTTATCAATGAATTTTTTAAGTTGAATAATTTCTCTATCGCTCAAAGATTTGCATCCTGGTAAAACAATGAGGCTATAGTCGAATGCTTTTCCCAATTCAATATCATTATCATTGATGACTGCGACAGAAGAGCCTGCATCATCTAAAAATTTTTGCCAGGTTTTAATATTTTCAGAAAGCCAGTTGCTTTTATTAGGAAGCATGTTCCTTGTATAATTTGAATAAAGAATGGCAACCTTGGGTTTTTCGCCGAATAGAATGTTATTAAATGTATTTGTATCCGGTATCAGGGAAGAAGAATCGAACCGACCATAAATGCCGCGAAGGATGAAAAAATAGATAAGGATTGCACCAACAAGTATAAGTGATCCAATAATGAATAGTATCGGTTGATTTATCCTGCTTCTATTTGTGGGAGTTACCGCCACTTCAGCTCCTCGCCGCTTTTATCTTTTGAAGTGGGGATATAACCCTCCCTTGTATATTTCATGAATTTATTTTCATCAGGCTTTAGCTCAGAAGCAGCAGGTTCAAAATTCGCTGCTTCCTTTTTTAATGTACTGTGTAATTTTTGAGTAACATATTCCCTTGGTTCAGTTGGTGTAAGGGGCTTTGTTTCTCTGTTTTTATTTGTAGTAAAATCTTCGACGTATAAAGTTTTTCTTTTGGGATACTGAGGAGATTTATTTTCCTTAAATACATCTCGTGGAGATAAGTTATCCTCCGGGGTAACAAGTTCTCCCTGAACATTAGCTGGGTTCTGAACAAAATATTTTTCACCGCGTCTTTCTCTTACTTTAAAAAGAATATATGCTCCAATTGCCAGTATAAACGTACTGATAGTTGCGACTAAAATAATTGTTGAAAGAATTGGTATGAGTTCCATAATTACCTCTTGGTTAAATAAAATTTATTAAGCACTAAGTGTTCCTAATCTTTCTAATTTCCCCCAGCGCATTTTGATCCCTAAAAATTCTTCGATTGTTGACATGGTTTTACAAATATCAATGATCAGGATAAAAACCATTCTATATATAATAGCGTATGCCACAAGACGAAGCTCTTCTTTTTCTACCGCCACACAATATAATGCGGTTGTTAAATCGAGTAATGCCAGTGCTGCCCACCAGAAAAATATGAGAGAAGTAAACCCGAAAGCCAAAGCTGCAAAAATGAAAAATATATTTGCAGCAATATTCATTGTAGGCCAGATCAATGCTTCATAAAACATGCTCCACAAAACGAATGTATCACCCAGATTGATGGTAGGGTTAATCATTAATTTTTTATGTTTACGGATTGACTGAATAATTCCGCGAGTCCATCTATAACGTTGTTTAAGAAGCTGTTGTAATTTTTCGGGTGCTTCGGTGTAAGAAATTGCACGAGGCTCATAATATACTTTCCATCCCTTTGCTAATATTTTCAAAGTGAGGTCTGCATCTTCAGCAAAAGTATCACTGGAATAAAATCCTGCTTGTTCAAGTGCGCTCTTTCTAAATAAACCAATTGGGCCAGGAATGATATTTACCAGTCGCATAAAACTTTGTGCAGTTCGCACCATATTTAATCCCTCGATATATTCGAGTGATTGTAAATCAGTTAGAAATTTACCTCGGTTTAAAACTTTAACATTTCCAGCCACGGCACCAATTTCAGGATTGTGAAAATGCCGCACAGCCATTCGCAAGCTATCTGCTGAAAGCTGTGAATCCCCATCCATGCATAAAACAAATTCAGCTTTCGAATAAGTTATACCTGCATTCAATGCTGAGGCTTTTCCCCCATTAGGTTTATTGATAACTGAGATTTTAACTTCTGACTTAGCACCTTTATGAAATCCTGTAAGTTTCTCGATTACTTGTTTTGTGTTATCAGTCGAACCGTCATTAACAACTATAATTTCATAATTTTCATAATCAAGAGTGAGTAAAGATTTGACGGAATTCTCAACTACTTTTTCTTCGTTATAAACCGGAACAATAACTGAAATGAAAGGAGTAAATCCGTTCAATTTCTTGAATGTATATTCATTCAAATAAAAATATGCGAATGTTAGAATTCCAAAGTATCGAAGTAATAAAATGAATAAAAAAAGTACAAGCGCCACAATTGTTGAATATTCCAATAACGAGCTAATTGACAAAACTGTCATTGGCAAGGTGTAGGCAATAATCATAATTAGTATCAATGACATTAACCCGCTGAACAAAATCCGTTTTAGATATTTCTGCTCCGGATTTTCATACTGATTGTTCAGATGATCATTTTCGAGAGTTATTGCTGTTCTTTTTATTTGTTGGTTTACTGACATAACTTTTCTTATAATAAACAATATTTTACAATTACGATGCCATCAAATCATTTTGATTTCACTAAACTATTTGAGCAAATCTGATAAATTCTGTCACAGAATCAGAATGCATTTAATTTTGTACCAATCCAACACAAATTGAAGTATCAGAAATTTTCAATTTGGGTTTTAAATTTTACAAATAAAAGTTTTATAATTAAGATAGATTCAATTTATCAAATCTGCAACTGCTAATAAATTAGAGCAGCCAGAATAGAGATGCAGTTATTGAGTACGAACTATATCCCAATGATTGTTGTGCTGAGCTTGAACCGGTTATTCGAGATTTAAGAGTTAAGTTTTTAATCAGCTTGAAATCAAACTCACCGTATATTTCCCGCAAGATATAACTGATATTTGGAATTAACCCCACCTTCCCGCCAACTGCTAAAGATGTTTCTTCGTCCTTATAAAAATTGATGTCAGCCCACAAACTGTGCGATTCGAATCCTGCTGGCGACCAATAATACGCGGAAGCATTTTCAAAATTGTAATAATAGTATTCGTAACCGCCTGTCAAATTATCCTGAAATTCTTTCCCAATTCTTATTTCAAAACTATTACCGCTGTTTTTTATACCTTCAGCTACAAATAAATAATTATACTTGGCAGAGAGTCTTAACCCAGAAGAGCCAAAATATTTTCCCGCTAATCCAACATTAGCAGCTCGTAATCTTTTATCAACCAAAAACGGGGAGTATAAAAGTAACGCAGCATCCATCGAATTAAAAAATATAGAAAAGTGATATACATTTTCCTTTTCTATGTTAATTATATTTTCCGCGATTAATAGTCCCTTATAATCTTTTACAAAAGTTTTACCGAAAGAAGAATTAATGGAAACTGTTTTCCCGAACTTCAGAAACGCTGAACCTTTTACTGTTGAAATATCTTTGCGAATTAAATCTGAATAAAGAGCTCCGCGGGAAACAAACCCACCAATTGATAGAAAAGATGATAATCCAAATTCAATTTTAACTCCCTGCAAATTAATTTTAAATCCTAAATTATCATCGTAATAATAAAACTGAGGTGAAACCAATACATAGGTCGGGAGATTACCCACCGAGAAACCCGTCTGTCCTTCAGGTCCGAGCCATGCAAATCTCTGCCTTAATAATTCTGAGGAGGGGGATATTTCCTGAAGTTGTGAATAGATCAACCGTGCATTTTCGAAATCACGATTTAAAGCATACGAATCACCAAGATACATTTTAACTTCTGCATCTTCGGGATTTTCGGCGGCTAATTTTTTGAATGCGATTAATGAATTGATTGTATCTGCACTCCAATATAAAACCTTTGCGAGTTGTTTATAGGTTTCGTAATTATATTCCACTGCAAGAAGCGAATCATAAATATCAATTGCTTTGCCAAAATTATTCTCACAAAGGTAAGCATCGGCAAGTTCTTTATACACAGATTTGTCCGATTTAGGGTCGGATAAATATTCTTTAAATAAATTTTGAGCTTTGCGGCAATTCTTTTCAAATAATAATTGTCTTGCTTCTTCAACTTTTTTATAAAGTGCCGCTGCATCATTTCTTTCTTTTTGAAGCACAAGCATGGATCGCAAATTTATAACATCGGAATTTTCAGGGGCTAATTCACTTGCAGAAGAAACATATTTCTCGAATGATTCAAAATCTTCTGATTGAAAATTTAACATTGCTAATGCAATTAGGGCGTCCAAATTATTATTATCGTAAGATATAATATTGTTAAGATAATTTTCCGCTATGTCAAGATCCTCATTCATCCAAACTGATAACTTAGACCAAAGTAATTGGTATTCAATTTTAGATGGATTTATATCTAACAGTTTACTGGCATTTTGCTTCGATTCCATAAATTCATTATTCCATTCAAGATGCAGTGCATATTGATAAAGCACATCCTCGTCGTTAGGAAACTCAGTAAGATAATTTTCAAGCATTGGAATTGATCTATCAAGCTGCTTACGATAACTAAAATATTTTGCCAACTCCAGAACAACACTCTTTTGATTGGGGTTGATTTCATATTGATGTTGAAGCGAATCAATCTTACTTGTGTAATAGAAATTTCTTTTAGAGCTTACTTGGGCATAAAGGCTATCGTAAGAATTTTTATCGGCTCCGTTTTCGCCAAATATTAAAAGCTGCTGGAAAGCTTCTTCAAATCTGTTGACTTTTATAAGTTCATCAATCAGAGAAATTCTCTTTGCAGAATTGTCAGGATTAAGTTTTAATTCTTTAAATAATTTATCAATAAGATATTCTTTTTGTCCCTGATTCGTTATCCCATAATTAAATCTTTTAGTTGTGTCATTAACAGTATAAACATATCCCTTTCCACGTGCTAAATCCAGTCCGTCAAGCGCTTCTTTGAAGTAAGGTTTCAACTCAAGAGCATTCTGAAAGGCTTTGATAGCAGTTTGTGTTTTGCCAAGCCACATAGAAAAGTATCCATAGCGTGACCAAAGGCGCTGATCATCGGGATATTTTTCGCAATATCTTTTTAATATCGGCTCTCCTTTGGAGATGTGATTATTCTTTGCAAGTATTTCTGTGTATCGGATAATTTCATCTGATGAAGCTTCTTCCAATTTCAAATATTTGTCATACCACGATTCAGCTTCTTCCCAGTTGCCAAGATTTTTATATGATTTCCCAATTTCTAAATAGTTCAAGGGTTTTGAAGGATTAAGAGCAATTTCTCTTTTATGACCTTCAATCTTATTAAATAGAAGTGAATGCCAGACTTCAATAGTTCTGTTGAGATTATCATTTATCTCTTTATTGTTAGTATCTAATTTTTTTGCTGAGCGAAAATCATAAACTGCATATTCGTATTGACCTCTTTTTTCATTGCACAGCCCGCGCAAGTTATATCCATCAGCACGCTGTGGAAATGCTGAGATATATCGGTTAAGCAAATCTATAGCTTCGCCGTATCTGCCGACTTTCATTTCCTGCAGTGCTTGTGATTTAATGTTTTCAGAATTGTTCTGAGATGAAACTTGAAGGTTAGCAAGAAGTAAAATAGCCGCAACAATGAAAAGATTTGACCTCTTCATTTTATACGAAGCCGTATTTATTCTTTAGAAAACTATTTTGTTCATCGAGGTGAGTAAAAACATCTTCTGCGTCTTTTATATAATCTTCAATTTTAATTGAAAGTACGGAGATGGATTGAAGAATTGTATCCAGCGAAACTTTTTCACTTGAGGGAAGATTATTTTTAATCTTGCTCAATAAAGAAGTGAGAGATTGCGAATCTGATTTAGGGGTGAGAATTAATATTTTATTTTCATTCACACAAATTTTATCTTTCTTATCAATAGATAGTCGAACAGCATTTTTTAATTGATTGATAGATAAAAAACCTTGTGATTCTGCAGAGGATTCAAGCTTAAGTGATATAACGGCAGAGCTTTGACCAGTGGTTTTAAATAGAGCGATTTGATTGTTCAGAATTAATTTAAAGTCATCAAGACTGTAAAGATTAGCAGTATAAAATTCCTCTTCCGGTATATTAATATCCGAAAGATTTCGATACTGTCTTTCCAGTTTACCTTCAGAATAAAAATTTTTGACCGACTGCAAATCCTGTTTCTCGATCACAATACCTTTATAAGCTTCGATTGAATATCGTGCTTTAAATTCCCCTTCAGTGTGACCAATGTTAGGTGAAATGCTCATCCAACCTGAGTAAGGCGATTTTTCTTCTTTTAATAGATAAACCAATCCGGTAACATTTGAGCTTAATATATTTAAAATGTTTTGGGCAACATTTGTAGCCGGCATTCCAAGAACAAACAGCGAAGTGGTTCCCGAGTCTTCAATTTTCTCAATCGTATCTAAAAATGTATCTTCGAGCAGTTTAATATTATTGAAACTAATGAAAGGCGTAAGCTCATCAAAAACAATTTTGGATGGTTGGTATTGCTCAACGACTTTTGAAATATCTTTCAGATAATCAACGAAAATTTCATCTCCATTTTCATCAATTACAACTGGTGCATTAACACGCACAACAATAACAAGATTATGATTCATAGCCTGCTGAAGATCAAAGTCAATAGACGCAGCTTGAATAAGAAGATCTTTCGGGCGCATATTAGTGAAGTAAAGACATACTTCCCCACGTGAAGCACAGTCACGTGCAAATTGCAATCCCAATAAAGTCCTGCCAGATTTATGCTGACCTATCAAAAGATAAGATCCCCCTCGATAAAAACCTCCCCAGGAAGAATCAACTAATGGAATTCCGGTTGGTATAATTTGTATTCGTCTTTTCATTTTCAAAATTTTCAAATAAATGCCAAATTTTATGCCGTTTCAAAACAAACAGTAAGAAAACAATTTGAATGGTTAAATTGAATTCTCTTGCTCTAAACAGAGACAAGCAATTTTACCTGTATTAGAATGCAACATAAGAAATATTTATACAGAAAGTAAGACTTATCAGTCCGCAAGAAGGCAGAAAAAAAATTTATTTACCGTTTTGAAAAAAATCCATACACAAATATTGCCGTCGCATTCCCGGATATCGTTGGCTCGTTTGTCACAAAGTCCTGAAAATCATCATAGAATTTGCCGCTATCTGAATTAAATTTTTCGTACTCCAGTTTTTTCCTTATGATTGGATATTGATCTAAAACTAATTGAGGTGCAGGTCCAGCAGTAAGAGCACCAGGCAAATAACCGTTGAGAAAAAAACCAACTTGGGAATGCATTCGTTGGGGAAACTTTTTCCCAACTCCATAAATGAAACTCAATCCCCAGGAATTTCTACCCAGCACAAAATCACGGTGAGTATAAATTAAATTATCGTATTTATTACTATGAGAAATATTTTTGAATAATATTCCCTGTAAAGCGATTCCAAGAAATGAATTTGTAGTCCCCCACGAATAAGGCATTCCTAAACCAAAGGCAGAAGAATCAGAGAACTTTTGAAATGACTTAAGATTATTTTCAATAAACTTTAAATAAGAAATATCAATCTTCGATAATTTATAATCCGCTAATGAATTTATATTTGATGGACTCCACCAAAAATCAGAACCAGCACTGTCGGCGAATTGCTTCGCATCATTTAAAAATTTTTCTTCGCCTGTTGCATAAAATAATTCAACAGCCCCTAATGCTAACTTTCCCCAAAAAGCATTATCCTGATAAAATCCTGAATAACTTGAATCAATATTTACTGCAGCATTTTTGAAACTATAAAGATTTAATGCCGCATTCAAACATTTTAGAGCGAAAGAAGAATCAAGAAATTTATTTTGCCATATACGGTAAGCAGACGCCATTACAGCGGTGAAGATACCAATTTGATTTTTTCCAATTCCATAAAATCCCGGTCTGTCAAACTTCAAGGAATCGTCTTCAGGCATTCGCCAATTTAGTTTGTGGTCATCCAGGTCTTGAACTTGAGTGATTATTTTTCCCGGGGCATAATTGCAGCGTAAAAGCCAATCCAATCCGACTCTTGCTTCTTCTAAAATATCGGGGACGGAATTTGCGTTATTATCAAAATCAAATTTTGTTTCATCAAACTCATAAGCAAACAAAAGCATGTAGGTTGTATATGCAGCAGTTGAAAAAAATTTTATATAATCACCTGCATCGTGCCAGCCTCCTGTTAAATCAATTGCTGCTACAGTGGAATCGCCAATTACATTAGAAACATCTGATAGATGACAAGGCTTATGAAGAAATGGATTTGTAGGTCCGCATCTTTGAATTGTTAAAAATAACATTAGCGAATCAACTACAGAATTATAAATTTGATCCCCTATCTCAAATGTTTCTGACCGGGCATTAGAATAACTGATAAAATATTTTCCTGAAGAAGTGAATGAATCAAAATGAATTTCTTTACAATTAAAAGAATTATCACCTCGAAGAGAAATTTGAATTACTACATTCTTATAAACAATTTGATTATTTGTTACATCAATTATTTTAAATGAATCTTCTTGAGTGGGAGTATCACTAACTATGATAGCTGATTTAATATCATCTGGAAGAAAACCAACTTGATTCAGACGAATAAATATCTGTGGTTGACTTTGGCTAAAAACCGATGTAAATGAAATGATAAAAAAAAATATAAATACTGAATGAAATCGTTTCATCAAATCAGCTAATCTAAAGTTGTTATTTTTTTTTTACTTCAGATGGAAAATTTGTCCCTATAATTATATCCCAGACAGGCGAACTGACTCCGTAACCCTTGCTTGAGTTGAGATAATGATGTTTCATATGATGGTTTTTTATTGCAAGCCAAAATTTACTATGCATGTTAAAATGATGAACTGCATAATGAGTAATATCATAAAATAGATATCCTCCTATAAACCCGATAAAAAACGGTGCGATATAAAGACCACCTAAAAAACTCTGAAACAAAAAATAAAATAATGAAGCGAGAGGAATGCTGACAGCCGGAGGCATCACTAATCTGCGCGAATCGCTTGGGTAATCATGATGAACGCCATGAAACATAAAATGCATTTTTTTTCCAAATGAACTTTTTGGCTCATAATGAAAAACAAAGCGGTGAAGCAAATATTCTATGAGTGTCCAAACAGCAATTCCAAATAGTACAAACTTAGAAATCTGTAAAATAGTAAGTGTGTGAACAAATGCCGACCGATAAAAGAAGTAAGCTATCACCGGCAAGTAAATAAATAGCGGGACAGTGAAATGAACACGCGAGAAAAATTCAAGAATATCGCTCTTGAACATTCTGACTGTTTCATCCTTATTGGATACAAAATTTTTTGCCATGCTATCTTTCCTTAAAAATACAATTCGTAAAATTCTTGAGATTAACTAAATCATTGAGTTCAAAATAAATATTTTTTACTTACTTGTAAAGTGCAAATTGTCAATTAAGATACATAAGTCAATTCTTAGGCCTTGAAAATGAAATTTGCAGACTTTTCTGAAAAATCGTGTGCAAAATTATCTCCCAAACAAATTATGACTTCTGACCCTGTTAGGTTAGGTGCATTTCTTTTAATCAAACAATAGATTCTGCTTGAACTTCTATTAATAAATTCATAATATTAGATAAACAAATTTATTGATAAATTAAACTATAAGCATGAATATGGGATTAACAACTTCTGGAATCATTTTTATGACAGCCGCATGGGGTTGCATTTTCACACTAACTATTTATTGTTTTTTCAAAGTTTTAAAAACTAATAAAAAATAGAAAACTATTAGTTAGTCATAAATCACGATTACTTTAAAAGATCAGCCTCAGGCTAAAGTATATTTCATTTGGAAATTATTCCGTTTGGAATTTCTTCCTTACTGTTGAAAGTTCTATTAACGTAAATTGCTTTGAATGCTTCATTACTTTCAACAGCTGCAAGTTTGATTTTCCCCTCCCTTATACTCTGATAAAGCAAGTCACCTTCGATAAGATAATAAAATTTATTTCTGAACTCCTCAAGCGAAATACCGCAAGTTGCTGCATATTTGGCTAATTCATGAGGGTCTTCGAAATCAGCCTGGTTTAGTCTTAGCATATATCTTCGTGCAATGTAAAATGATTCGGAACTTGGATCAACCATTCTAACTTTTGTCTTATTAGTAAGCGGATCAATAATATCCTGAAAAAACAAGGGTACGAAATATCCATTTTGAATTGATACCATCGCACCTGAACCGCCATTCAATATAAATTGAGCAGCAGCGAAGCCAAGATCTCTTGTGTATTCCATGTCGAATGGAATCGGGTCAGCACAACGAAGTTCGTAACCAATATTTTTTGCTACAATAGTTGCTTTAAGATTAAACTCTTTCAACCTTTCCTGAACTTTAAATTTTAAAATTTCGCCAAAATTAATTTCGGCGATTCTAATATTATCGTGAGCATCTCTTTCTACATTCATCAAAGATTCGAGTTCACTGCTATCTAAATGCTCTACTAATCCTTCAGCAATAATAGCAACTCCATCAGTGCGCCCATAGCTGAGTCTTTTAATAATTGAACCGACTAAAATATCTATTATATGAGATAATTTGATTTTCTTCCCTGAAAATTCTTCGGGAATCAAGGTAAGTGTAGCACCAGTTGCTTTACCAATTCCAAGCGCCAGATGACCAGCTTTTCTGCCCATTGAAACGACAAAATACCATCGCGATGTAGTTTGGGCATCAACCATCAAATTCTTAACAACTTCAACTCCTATATGCCTTGCTGTTTGAAAACCAAATGTTGGTATTCCATGTGGCAAGTCGAGATCGTTATCAATCGTTTTGGGAACATGAACAACTTTTATCCTTCCGGCAGCCATCTCACTCACTTTAAGCGCGCTGAAAGCAGTATCATCACCGCCTATTGAAATTAATTTATCAACGTTTAATCTTAATAAAGATGTAACTGTGTTTTCTAAATGCTTTTTATCCTTTGTGGGGTTTGCACGAGATATGCCGATGTAAGAACCACCCCTGAAATGAATTCGACTAACATTCTGAATAGTTAATTCTTTGATGTGAGAAATATCCCCTTCCATAATCCACTGGAATCCATCTTTAACTCCGATTACTTCAACTCCCTCGAGCGCTGCACGAATAGTTGACGCACCAATAACACTATTGATCCCGGGTGCGGGACCTCCGCCAACGAGTAAAGCTAATTTTTTAGGTGCGATTGACATATAATTATTCCTAATATCATTTTTAAATATTAAATCCTTACGGCAGAATTTTTAATTTGGCAAATTTAAGCATCAGTTGTTTTAAATTTCCGCCTTCAAACTGAACTGTGGCTTTTTGCATATCACCTGCCCCAACGACATCAGTCACTTTTCCGAGCCCGAATTTTTCGTGCATCACCCTTGCACCAGGACGAATCGATACCGTAACATGACTAAAATCTTCGTAATCAACTTTTTCAAAATATTCATAATAAATTTCTTTTTTTGATTTTCTTGCATTTTTTCTTCCTAGTGCACCATCAAGTTCAGCAATTGTGGATGGATCTAACTCCTCAATAAACCGTGAGCGCGACTGATATGCAACTTCACCAAATCTATATCTGGAACGAGCATGAGAAAGATAAATTTTCTTTTGAGCACGGGTAATTGCAACATAAAATAATCTTCTTTCCTCTTCCAGAGAAGCATCTGAAAAAAATCTATTTGAAAGTGGAAAAATTTCTTCTTCCAATCCAGAGATAAATACAATTGGAAATTCTAATCCTTTAGCGCTGTGAATAGTCATAAATGTGACTGCATTTTTCTCTTCTTTATAATTATCTACATCCTGCATCAGAGAAACTTCTTCAATAAATTTTTCCAGAGTATTTCCGGTTGATTGGCTGGAATATTCGGACAGTGCACCGAGCAACTGATTAATATTTTCCCAGCGGGATAAAGATTCAGGAGTGTCTTCTTCTTTGAACATTCTTAAAATTCCAAGATCATCTACCAATGCTCTCGAAAGTTCACCGATGGATAAATTATTTTTTAGGCTTATATATTTATCGAGTAGCAACTTAAAATGTTTAACATTCTTCTGTATTCTCTCTTTGATGTTGATGACTTCAAAGACCCTGCCCATTGTATCGAACAGTGAAAGTTCATGCTTGCGTGCAAATTCTATCATTCGTTTAATTGTAGTATTACCGATTCCCCGTTGTGGAAAGTTCATTATCCGTAATAGACTTTCCTCATCCTTTGGGTTTGAGATAACCTTGAAGTAGGCAACAATATCTTTGACTTCCTTCCTTTTATAAAATTCTAATCCTCCGATTATACAATAAGGAATTTTTTCTCGCCGGAAAATGTCCTCGAGTGCACGGCTTTGAGCATTAGTTCTATAGAGTACAGCAAAATCTTTGTAAGCAATTTTCTTTTTAGCGATTTCAATTTTAATGAATTTAGCAATTTGCATTGCTTCATCCTTCTCATCAGCACAACGCATCAAAGTAAGTTGCTCGCCATCATTGTTTTTAGTCCACAGCGTTTTCGAATATTGCTGTTTATTGTTTTTAATTAATGAATCTGCTGCGGCAAGTATTGTTTTAGTTGATCTATAATTCTGCTCAAGCCTAAAAACTTTACATTTAGAAAAGTCCTTTTCAAGATCAAGCATATTATTAATATTAGCTCCACGCCAACTGTAAATGCTTTGTGCATCATCACCAACCACGGCAATTTTACCTTCGCGGGACACGAGCATTTTCAGCAGCACGTATTGGGCAATGTTGGTATCCTGAAACTCGTCAACGAGAATGTAGGAGAACATTTTTCTATACTTTTGATGAATGCGCGGATTATCATTAAATAAGTCAATTGGTTTAAGAAGAAGATCGTCAAAATCCAGAGCATTGAATTCTGAAAGACGCTGTTGATATTGAGTGTAAACCGCGGCTATTGTGTCGTGGTGAATATATTCTTTTTGCTTTTTCTTGTATTCGTTCGGAAAGATCATATGATTTTTCAAATAACTGATCCGATGTCTAACGTTATTTGCAGATAACCCTTCAATATCTATATTCAAGTCATCCATGATATTCCATACCAGCGAAGTTGAATCTTCAGTATCATAGATAGAAAAATTGTTTGAGTATCCTGAATACTTCGATTCGATTCTTAAAATTTTGGCAAATGTAGAATGGAAAGTCCCCATCCATATTCCTTCTGATTTTGTACCAACCAACTTTTTAATTCTTTCTTTCATCTCGTTGGCAGCTTTATTGGTAAAAGTCAAAGCAAGAATAGAAGAAGGGTCATAACCTTTATCAATCAGGTAGGCAACTTTATAAGTAAGCACTCTTGTTTTGCCGCTTCCGGCGCCCGCAACAATTAATTCCGCCCCATCTATGTATTCGACCGCTTTTTTTTGGTCTTCATTTAACGATTTAAGATCTATCATTTCCTCAACTAATATTTTTTGAAGTGCAAATATAGCTAATCCATACTGATTTTTAAACAATTGATTTCTAAAACTCCTTTACCAATAACTATTTTTATAATAATTTTTAAAGGACAATATTTAAAATGAACCGCATGGTTTTTATTATTATTATAACAGTCAAAAATTGAATCAAATATTTTAGAACATTTTGAGAAAAAATTTATGGCAGCTGAAAAAAAATTAAGGTTAAAAAAATTAGCCGATAGATCGTCTCTATCCATCTGCTGTGAATTGTTTGAAAAATTACAGGATGGATTGATAGCTTGCTCACCGGATAGAAAAATCATTTTTCTAAATAGTTATGCAAAAAAAATAACAGGGTTGAAAAATAGTGATGAAAAAAAACAGGTTTTAATAGACGAGATCCTTTCAGAGGAGAACTCCGGAATTATAGAATCAATTTTTTCTAAAATACTTAATGGAAGTAAAAATGAAATTGTAATTCAGAATAAACAAAATGCAAACGAAAACTTAATAAAATGGTTGACTTTTAAATTTTCACTTTTAAAAACAAGCGCTGCCCGGCGTCGAGACTCCGCTGCCGGTTCTTCCCGTCGATCGGGCCGTCCTCTCCCCGCAGCCGTCCGATACGGCGGCCTCGGCTCCCGCGCGCCTCGACTCGATGCGCGAGCAGAAGGCCGAATTCGTCAACGTCGATCCCCGCCCCCTCGTCGAAGGCGACTACGCCGTCGTCGCCCTGCAAAGCGTCGCCGGCCTCGACAAACCCATGGACGAGAACGAACTCACGCTCCACCTGGGCGATCTCGACGGTCTGGCTGGCCGGACTGAAGCCCGCGTTCCGCAAGAACGGCTCAGTGACGGCCGGGAACGCCAGCGGCTTGAACGAC
>DAOLIQ010000040.1:0-29184 GCA_035328465.1 Ignavibacteriaceae bacterium
GCTTCGAAAAAACTTATGCTGCTGAAGTAAAGTGTCCATTCACGCAAAACTTCGAGTATTCTGCTATTAGAGAATTTATAAATAGTTCACTTAAAAATTTTTCAACCTTTACCTTTATTTAGTATTGGTAAAGATTCTTCGTTTTATTGAAATTATTAACAAACCCTGCTTTTCCGAAAAGCCTTATACTTTCCAAGATTTTGCTTATTTTTACTTCCAAAATTTTAATATGTAAAGGAAAATTTATGGCGATTCTTATAGATAATAAAACACGCCTCGTCGTTCAGGGGATAACCGGCAGCGAAGGCTCTTTCCACACAACTCAGATGATCGAATACGGAACCAAAGTCGTTGCAGGCGTTACCCCTGGAAAAGGCGGCACTGATTTCAATGGCGTTCCCATTTTTAACACAGTCTCCGAAGCAGTCAAAATTCAAAAAGCAAACACCTCCGTTATTTTTGTACCCCCTGCTTTTGCTGCAGATGCGATTTTAGAAGCCGCAAACTCAGGTATCAAAGTCATCATCTGCATCACCGAAGGAATCCCCATTGCCGATATGACACGTGTTTACAACTCAATAAAAAATAAAGGAGTTGTTCTCGTCGGTCCAAATTGCCCAGGAGTAATTTCACCCGGGAAAGCTAAGGTGGGAATTATGCCCGGCTTCATTCACAAAAAAGGAAACATCGGACTCGTTTCCCGAAGCGGCACTTTAACTTACGAAGCAGTAAAACAACTGACTGATGTTGGCTTAGGGCAAACCACTTGCGTGGGTATTGGCGGCGACCCGATTATTGGTTCAAGATTTATCGATATCATCAGACTGTTTAATGACGATCCCGATACAAAAGGTATAGTGATGATTGGTGAAATCGGCGGTAATGCTGAAGAAGAAGCTGCTGACTTTATAAAAAAGAATGTTAAAAAACCTGTAGTCGGATTTATTGCTGGTAAAACTGCTCCCGCAGGTAGAAGGATGGGGCACGCAGGCGCTATCATCTCCGGTGGAAAAGGAACAGCTTCCGAAAAAATGCTCGCAATGAAAAAAGCAGGAATTGTTGTAGTTGATAGTCCTGCAGATATTGGAATAACAATGCTGAAAGTTTTAGGTAAATTAAATCCCGGCACAAAAAAATCAGCGGTTACAAAAAAGGTGAAGACAACAAAAAAATCCTCACCGAAGAACCTGAAAACAAAAATAAAAAAGACAATTAAAAAAACTGTTAAGAAAAAATAAATTTAAATTTTAGTAAGGAGATAATTTTGGGTAACAGAACTTTAGCAATTATAAAGCCTGATGCAGTAAAAGACAACCACACCGGAGAAATAATTACCATGATTCAGAAAGCCGGATTTAAAATTTTAGCTATGAAAATGACTCGATTATCAAAAGACTCCGCCGCTGGGTTTTATGAAATTCATAAAGACAAAAAGTTTTATGGCGAGTTAATTGATTATATGACTTCTGGACCTTGCGTTCCAATTGCACTCGAGCGCGACAACGCCGTAGAAGCTTACAGAAAACTTATCGGTGCCACCGATCCTGCCAAAGCTGATGAAGGCACCATTAGAAAACTGTTTGCAACATCAATTGCTTTTAATGCAGTGCACGGATCTGACAGCGACGAAAATGCTGAAAAAGAAATCGCACACTTCTTTTCACGTGATGAACTTTTAAACAATACTATTTAATAACTTTTAACCTGCTGTAATTATTGATCTATCAAATGCAATCCAGCAGGTTTTTATTTTTAAACTCAAGAGGATAAAATGGTTAAATATTTTTTAGTGATATTATCTCTGACATTTTTATTTGTTATCGGCTGCGGCGAAGGCACCGGCAATAAACCGGCAGATGATAAAAATAAATTTGCATTTGACAGCAGCGATATAAAAATCACACCTGTTAACGAAACCAATTCTTTCAACATGAGATACAAGTTCCAAAAAGGCGAGACTTATAAATATCGTGTCACTACAATTTCCGCAAACAATCAATTAATTTCAGGCGATACAACAATCAACAACTACATGAAACAGACATTAAACTATTTAGTTGATCTGACAGTGGACAAAGTTGAAACAGACAGTGTCATGGAAATCAGTTGTAATGTTCACTCATTCAAAATTGATGCTGACCTCAACGGCGACACCGTTTATTACGAATCGGGCGTTACAAAAGACAGCTCAATTCAAAAAGATATCGCCCAGTATGAAGCCTTATTAAATAATCCATTTGGAGTTAGACTTTCTAATAAAGGTGAAATACTTGAAATCTTCCGCGTGGATAAAATTGTAACAACTCTCATTAACAAAGCAGGCTATGGCGACTCTCTAACAGCAGAAAATAAAGTTACAATAAAAGAAAGTATCACTTCCGGTTTACTAAAACCATTACTAATGCAATTGTTCAGAGAATTACCCGATGCGAAAGTAGCAAAAGATTCAACCTGGGAATTTTCCCAAGAAAAAAGTCAGCTTTTAGTTTTTCAGATTGGTTATAAAACTAAATATGCATTAAAAAATATTGGGATGTACGATTCAGAAAAGCTTGCTGAGATTGACGGTTCGCTGGAGACAGAAATTACCGGTGATACAAAATTGACTGAAGGACAGATCAATTATGAATTTCAAAAACCCGTAACATGGGCTAACGGTAAAATCTATTTTAATATCGAAAAAGGATACGTTCAAAAATCAAGAACCAATACAAAAATGGAATTGAACTATTCCATGCAAATGCCTGGTCCAAAAGGAATTCAGAAAGCAAATAGAAACGAAACTGTAACAACGACTAATATCGTTGAACTTCTTTAATTCAAAATTATATTTTGATGGAGACTGCCTTTATTCAATTAAATACTGGCAGTCTTTTTTACAACTGGAACGAAATTAATTCGATTAAATAATTCCCGACTGACTTTCGGCATTTTTTCTCAATTGTAAATCTCACTCATATCTGCTAAATTTTAATCAATATTTAATCAATAGTTTCTCGATATGAAGACTTCCAAATTTTATTTTGCAATTATATCATTACTGTTCATATCTAATTTTACTCTTGCTCAGTACACAAAAATGTTAAATTTAGATTATGTGGGTTTGGGTGATACAAGTCAATTTCTTGATATGTATGTTCCTGATAATCTGACTCATGAAGTTCCGCTTGTCATTTTTATCCATGGCGGGCAGTGGCGCGGTGGAGATAAAAACTTAGCCAAAAAATGGATTGACACTCTTCTTAATCATCCTTTTGTAATCGCTTCTATAAATTATCGCCTTAGCACAGAAGCTTTATTCCCTGCTCAAATTATGGACTGTAAAGCAGCGATTCGATGGCTTAAAGCAAACGCTTCGACATTTAATATCGATACAAACAAAATAGCTGTAATGGGAACTTCGTCAGGCGGACACCTCGCAGCACTTGTTGGAACCTCTATGGGGGTGGATTCATTAGAAGATTTAACACAAGGAAATGCAGGATTCACAAGTAATGTCATGGCTGTTTTGGATCTCTTTGGACCAACCGAAATGCTCAGAAATGATATTTACCACGTAACCACATGCTTAGATCCCATTAATTTTAATGACGCTGACTCTCCCCCTTCTGCACTTGTCGGATGTCCGATTCAAGAGTGCCCTGAAAAGATTAAAGCTGTTGATCCTGTTACTTATCTGGATAAATCAGATCCACCATTTTTTATTTTACATGGTGATCAGGATTGCAGCGTCTCACCTTTCGAAAGTATCTACATGGATTCTGCACTTAACGCAAATTTTATGTATTCAGATTTTTTACTTGCACCCGGATTAGGTCATGGTGATGATGAAGGCTGGCAAACTCCGGAAATGAAATTAAAAATTTTAACTTTCCTAAATCAAGCCTTCAGTGGAACTCTTTCAGATACGAATAATGATCCGACCATTCTATCGGATTTTCTATTCCCTGCTTACCCAAATCCATTTAATTCAACAACTACCATTGAGTATCAGATTTCAAAATATGGAAATGTCCGGCTAACAGTTTTTGATATTTTAGGACGTGAAGTAACTAAGTTAGTAGATTCACCCAGGAGCGAGGGAACTTATAAAACAATATTTGATGCGAGCGGGTTAGCGAGTGGAATTTATTTATACACACTTACAGTTGATAACTTTTTTGAATCGAAAAAGTTAATATTGATAAAATAGTATAAAAATTATTTCAAATTGTTTTAAATGAAGAGCTTAGCTATGCGGCAATATTTTCATGGAAGCAAATATTGGGAATTCGGATAATACTTCTTTCATTGCCTAATCTTTAAAAGTGAATATTATTATTTCTTCCCTTCCTAAAATTTCACTGTCATAACACGATAATAAATCAAAAAATAAAAAATTTATTCTTAAAGAATATTTTAGTGGAATCAGTATTTGACTGATTGATAATGTTGCGTTGAATAAACTATAATTAATTAGTTTAACTGATAAATTATTTATGAATTTACTGGAGATAAGCTTAATGGAAAAGAGATGGTACAGAATTCGATTTTCGCAAAAAGAAATTTTGAATAATAAAGCAGTTCAACTTAAAAGAGAATTTGAAATGCTATATCGAAGATCCTCTTCCCCAGATGGAATGGCTTTACTATCATCTAAAGAAAAAAGTATTGACAATGGGGCAATATATTACATAAGTATGCCAACATCCTTTGCGCTTGAACTTTCAGTGACAATGTCCAACTATTCGATTACAACATCTGGAGAACCACCTCTGCATGATTTAGTATTAATTGCAGGTGAACAAAGTTGAACTAAGTACAGCCTACTAACCAAGCCCGATAATAAATAGGAATTTGTCTGATAATGTTTGATAAATTTTCTTATTGCCTACTTTAAAAGATTACTATATTTTTACTTCAAATTAGTGTCATATTAAAATAATTAAATAGATTTCAAGCAATTTTTCTAATGATTCGTTTCATTAGAAAGTTTTGATTGATAAATTTTATCAAAAATGGTGATCAACCAGTTTGAAAATAATAATATAAAAAACCTTAGGAGGTTTATAATGATTATTCTTAACGCAATATTTGCTTGTCTAAGCTTGTTTTGGCTTTATGCGACTTCGATGGATAGAGACTTCGATTATCATTCATGGTTGGCATTGGTGTATTTTATAATTAGTATCTTCAACACAATTTATCTTAGTAAAACCAATTCCAGTAAAACACAAATTGAATCAGAGCTTTCTTTAGATAAGAATTAATTACGAAAGGTCCTAAACGAAGATTGATAGCATTTAATTTATCAGCTCCGATTAACTGATTTTTTTAACTACCACTTTAATACCTTCTACTCTTACAACAATAATTCTGCTTCCCTGCTGAACGTATTCCGAGTCAGTCATTACATCAACACGTTTCCCATTTATTTCTGCTGTGCCTGCAGGTCGTAATGTAGTCAAAGCAACGCCTTCTGCTCCTATTAAATTTTTCTCGGATGGATAAGAAACAAATCCTTTCTCACTTTTTTCTGATTCATCAAGTATTAACTTGCTGAATGATCTAGATTTAGGGAGGAATTTTGCAAGAACCAAAATTAGAATGAACGCCGCAGCCAAAGCTCCTGCAAGTTGAATAAAGGCTAAAGAAATACTTTCAAAATTAAAAAATGGACCGGATGGAGTGAGTGACAAAAATAATGAAATAAGTATCAGAAGTATTCCTCCAATTCCTGCAACTCCAAAACCCGGAATTACAAATATTTCTGCCGCAAGCAGAATAAGTCCAATTATGAATAAGATAATATCCAATGTTGAAGCTAATTCAAGGATGTATGATGAGCCAAAAAACAATGCTAAAGCAATCACTCCAGCAGTACCGGGGATACCCCATCCCGGGGTTTTGACTTCGGCGATCAATCCAAAAATCCCAATCATGATCAGAATTGAGGAAACCAATGAATTATTCAGAAACTTAACTACCTTTTCCGCCCAGTTAGATTCATTGTTTACCAGTTCAACATTTTCGAAGCCGAGTTTTCGAAGCCCTTCGGTTAAATTGGAAGATTCTATATCGGCGATTCCATATTTAACTGCTTCTTCGGTTGTAAGAGTAACTAATTGAGTAGAGTCAACCAGACCGGGGATAATAATTCTTTCATCTACCATCCCTTGTGCAATATCTGTTCTTCTTCCATTTTTTTCTGCTGTAGATCGCATTTCAGAACGCATGTAAGATTGATATTTTTCACTTTGCTTTTCACCCATCTGATCAACGACAGTAGCGGCGCCAATTGATCCGCCAGGCGCCATAATGATCTTATTACAAGAAAGCGCAATCAATGAACCTGCAGATATAGCCCGATTATTTATAAATGCAATCGTTCTGATCTTACTTTTTAATAATGCATCTTTTATCTGCGTGGCGGCATCCACCCTCCCGCCGAAAGTATTTATCTTAACGATAACTGCTATAGCATTTGAAATTTCGGCTTCGTGGATCACTCGGGTAACATAAGGCACTAATCCGATATCGATTTCTTCATCAATAGTAATCAGAAAAACTTTATTAGTCTGTGCTGAGATGCTGACTGCAATAATGAATGTAAAGAATAGGATAAAAAGGCTTTTCATATTACGGCTCATATTTATTTACTGATCGTTAGAAAGATAAACTACTTTTGGCTTCCTCATTTTAATCAGTAAAGGGATGTAGAAATACACCCCTTAACTAAGGTTAAAATTGGGTTTATTAATATCTATTCTTTGTTAATTTGAACTTCAGAAGATACAAACAGACAATCTGCTTATTATGCAAGTGAATCTTTCTTTGTAACTATCGAAGCTATTGCAGATCGTTCAAATTTCATTTTGACATTGTCAGCTACCTGCAGCAAAACGGTTTTATCATCAAGCCCAGCAATCGTACCATGCAATCCACCGCTTGTGACAACTTTATCGCCTTTGTCCATTGTGCTGAGCATTTTTTCTCTTTCCTTAGCACGTTTTTGCTGCGGTCTGATTATCATAAAGTAAAAAATAAGAAAGATAGCACCAAACATTATTAGAGTGCTGATTAAACTGCCGCCGCCGGCATCTCCACCCTGCGGCATCATTGCTAATATTATACTCAAGTTATTCCTCCAGAGTAATTTTATTTATTGAAGTTATGTTATTTATTGTTTCTAATTTCCATTTGCTAAACGAATCGTCAAGAATGTGTTTTCTTGCTTCTGTAACTAACCAAAGATAAAAATGCAAATTGTGTATTGAAGCAAGTTCTAATGCAAGTATCTCTCCTGCAATAAAAAGATGTCTCAAATATGCTTTTGTAAAATTACAACAAGTGTAACAATCACAATTTTCGTCAATGCATGAAAAATCGTTTTTATATTTAGCATTTCTCATTGAAAGAGTTCCGTTCGATGTAAACAAATTTGCGTTTCGTGCGTTACGCGTCGGCATAACACAATCGAACATATCAACTCCGCGATCAATTGCTTCGAGAATATTCTCGGGACGACCAACACCCATTAAATATCGTGGTTTATTTTCTGGCATAAAATCAGTTGTAAAGTTAACTAAATCATACATTGTTTCAGTCGGTTCTCCAACAGCGAGTCCGCCGATTGCATACCCATCAAGATCTAATTTCAATAAATCCTCTGCTGATTTTTCGCGTAAGTCTTTATAAACACTCCCTTGAATAATTCCGAATAAATTCTGATCAAATTCATAAAGTGAATTCGAATTTTCAAATGCACTTTTATTTAATACTGCCCATTTGGATGTCAGTTCGGTTGAGTTAAAAGCATAATCATAATCGCATGGAAATGGAGTGCATTCATCAAGAGGCATCATAATATCCGATCCGATGATTCGCTGAATTTCAATAACTTTTTCTGGTGTGAATAAATGCTTCGATCCATCGAGGTGAGATCGGAACTCAACCCCATTGGTTTTCAGTTTTCTTAATTCAGACAGGCTGAATACTTGATAACCACCGCTGTCGGTCAAGATTGGTTTGCTCCAATTCATAAATTTATGTAAACCACCAGCCTTATAAAGAGTTTCAGGTCCGGGTCTTAAATATAAATGATATGTATTCGACAATATAATTTGAGCTTTAATATCTTCGAGAAGAAGTTTTTGGTTTACTGCTTTAACTGTTCCCTGGGTACCAACAGGCATGAATATTGGAGTTTCAATGATGCCGTGGTCAGTAGTTATTCTTGCCGCCCGTGCCTTAGATGCCGAATTTTTTTTTAGTAATTCGAATTTCAATTCTTATCAAAAAGTTTTAATTGGTTACATTTAAATTTAAGTGCAAGATCATTCAACTCCCAAGCAAACAATCCTAAAAATCAGCTCAGAAACCTTTCACGATCCTCGGCTGACGGAATTCGGCAGGAATCTTTTTTGCCAAAGATTTTATAGCGATTTGAAGCAATGAGATCATAAAAATAATCGCGGATAAAAACCGGTAAAAAGATTAATGGATAAAGCAAAATAAAAAAGCCTCCTAGTTTTCGTGCTACCATTAATGCCGCTGTTGATTTTTTATAGAAATTATCGCTGCTTATAAGAATAAAAGAATCCATCTCTTCTGTATTAAAATTATATTTTTTTAGAAGAGCTTGACCAACAGTTGATTGTAGGGGGGTAAATTTGAAGATGAATTTTTTATCCCTGTCGATAAGAAAATTTACCCAAAAATTACAGAAGTTACAAACTCCGTCGAATAGAATTATATCATGAGTAGTTTTATTCATTTTTAGTAATGTAATCTCCCGGAAGAGTAAGTTTAATTAAATCAATCTTTGAATTTGTTGAGCGGGCAATTAGGAAAATAAGTCCGTCAATAATAATAGTCTCGCCTTGAATAGGAATTTTTCCAATTTTGGATATAATAAAGCCGGCAACAGTCTCATAATCGCCAACAGGAAAAATCTCGCCATATTTTTCATTAAAATAATCTACCTCAACTTTTCCGCTTATTAAAAATGAATCATTAGAAATTTTTCTACAAATTTCCTCCGTTGTATCGTATTCATCTTCAATTTCGCCGAATACTTCTTCAAGAATATCTTCCATAGTGACCAATCCTGCAGTGCCTCCAAATTCATCTATGACGATGGCAATAGAAAATCTTCGCGAGAGAAACTCTTTAAGTAAATCAAAACTTTTTTTTGTCTCTGGTACAAATTCAATATTGCGAATAATGCTTTGGAGGCTTGAGGGCTTGCTAAATAAATCGTAAGCATAAACCACACCCTTTATGTTGTCAAGATTATCTTCAAAGACCGGAAGTTTAGAGTAGCCGGATTGAATGAAAATATCGAGAACTTCATCAATCCCCAGTGAAATTTCAATTCCGGCAATCTCGGTTCTTGGACGCATAGCCTCATACACTTTTTGCTCGCCTAAATCAAAAACTCTGCTAATGAAATCACTTTCTTTTTTCTCAACCATCCCTGCCGCCTCGCTTTCTTTGACTAATAATTCGATGTCTTCTTTATCAAAGATGTAATTGATATTGCCGGATTTTACTTCAGATGATTTGAAGAGCAGCGATGAAAATGCGCTAAGTATTTTTATAAATGGGAAAAAGATGAAGTAAAAAACCCTTAACGGACTGGAGGAAATTAATACCAATCTATCGGGAATTTCACGGGCAAAATATTTTGGCAACAATTCGCCGAATAATAGCAATATCAAAGTAGATACAATTAATATAGTCCAGTCATCCCAGCCGAATGTGGATGAAAAAAAAATAGTACTGAGCGATGCAAAGGCAATTCCAACTACGTTATTCCCCAATAAAATAGTGGAATAAAAATTTTGTGAATGCTTATTGAAAAATACTGCATTAAGGGCAGCGATGTTTTTCTTTCTGGCTTTAATTTCCAACTTTAATTTATTACTCACAATGAATGCAAGTTCTGTAGAGGAAAAAAATCCGCTCAATAAAATCAAAATAATAAGTAAAGATAAATCGCTTATCATGCTTTGTAATTAATTTCAGTAAACAATAAAAACTATTGTTGTGATATATAGAATCACGGTTACTATCATCTGCAAATCGGTGATCATAATTTTGGAGGTGTTCTCGCCTTCGTGATTCATATATACTAAGAACATATACCTAAAAATTCCAAATACAACAAAGGGGGTAGTATAAATGAGATTTTCAGTCCCGAAAACTGAAACTGTCCTCATAGAAACTGTATAAAGTGCATAACATATAATAACTGCTGCTGCTGCGACGGTAGAAAGCTGCGAAGTAAACTCCAGTGAATATTGTGAAAGCACTTTGCGAGATTTTCCGGCATCAGAATTTTGGAGATTTAATTCCGAATATCTTTTCATCACCGCAAGAAACAACGAGATGAACATTGTTGTAAGCAGCAGCCAGTTGGATATTTCGACATTTATAACAAAAGCTCCGGCTATTACTCTAATTGAAAATCCTGCAGCAATACTGAAAATATCAAGCAGAACTATATGCTTAAAGATAAATGTATAAAACAGATTCAAAGATAAAAAAGCAGTGATCGAATAAATGAACATAAGTGGAAGGAAATAGAGCATAATAATTATTATACTCGCCAATACAGCTGCGATCGATAAAGCGGTTTTTATTGAAATTTTTCCGGACGGAATTGGACGATTTTTTTTAACAGGATGTTGACTATCGGCTTCGCGATCTACGACATCATTAATTATATAAACTATACTTGAAGCAAAACAGAACACAATAAAAGCAAAAAATACTGTTAGAAAATAATTTTGATGAAACAGATGAAGTGAAAACAACAAGGGTACAAAAACGAATAAGTTTTTAATCCATTGTGTAATTCTAAGTAATTGGGAAACTGTTCTGATCATCAAAACACCGAGACTTCCTCATAAGTACCAAATACGGCTTTAAGTTCGCTGACCATCTCACCAAGTGTAACATAATTATGGGCAGCTCTCACAAAAACAGGCATTAGGTTTTTTCCATCAATAGCCGCCTGGTTTATTTCTTTTAGACATTCTCTCACATTCTGCTGATTTCTGCTTTGTTTTAATTCAGACAATCTTTGGATTTGCTTTATCTGCACTTCGGGAGATATGGTTAAAATAGGTATATCAACTTTTTCGTTCGGTTCTATAAATTCATTTACACCGACAATAAATTTCTCTTTACGTTCAACTTCCTTTTGGTAGCGATACGCTGCATCCGCAATTTCTTTTTGAAAATACCCAGTTTCAATTGCGGGAATAACCCCACCCAGAGAATCTATTTGCTCAAAAATCTCATTAGCACCTTTCACCATTTTATCGGTCAACGCCTCAACATAATAGCTTCCGCCAAGTGGATCAACTGTGTTTATTACTCCTGTTTCATAGGCAATTAACTGCTGCGTACGCAATGCTATTTTGACAGCTTTCTCGCTTGGAAGAGCAAGAGTTTCATCCATCGAATTTGTATGAAGTGATTGCGTACCGCCAAGGACACCGGCAAGTGCCTGAAATGCTGTGCGCACAATGTTGTTTTCGGGCTGCTGCGCAGTTAATGTGCAGCCGGCTGTTTGAGTATGAAATCTTAACCACCAGCTTCTTGGATTTTTTGCACGATATTTTTCTTTCATTCTTTTAGCATAGATTTTTCTTGCTGCTCTAAATTTTGCTATCTCCTCAAAAAAATCAAGATGCGAATTAAAGAAAAACGAAATGCGGGGAGCGAACTCGTCAACATCCATTCCCCGTTCGATACAAGCCTCGATATAAGCAAATCCATCTGCAAGCGTGTAAGCCAGTTCCTGTACAGCAGTTGACCCGGCTTCACGAATATGGTATCCGCTGACAGATACCGGGTTCCACTGAGGTACTTCGTTCTTGCAGTATTCAATCATATCCACAATAATTCGCATAGAAGGATGGGGCGGGAAGATAAATTCTTTTTGAGCAATATACTCCTTCAAAATGTCGTTTTGCAAGGTACCGCGTAAACTTTTCAGATCAACCCCCTGCTTTTGCGCCACAGCAAGATAAAACGCAAAAATCATTGCTGCCGGAGAATTGATTGTCATTGAAGTAGAGACATTATCGAGAGGTATTTTATCAAAAAGAATTTCCATATCCTTCAATGAAGAAACAGCAACGCCGCAAATACCAACTTCTCCAGCGCTCAACTCTGCATCGGCATCCCAGCCCATCAAAGTAGGCAAATCGAATGCGACAGATAACCCAGTTTGACCATTCTTGAGCAAATAATGAAATCGTTCATTAGTATCCTCAGGAGATCCGAACCCTGCAAATTGCCGCATAGTCCAAATTTTTCCCCGATAACCGTTTGGATGGATTCCTCTTGTATAAGGATACTCACCCGGAAAGTTCATCTCCTCTAAATAATTTAGATGAGTTATATCGTCAGGTGCATAGAGTACTTTTACATCCTCACCGCTGACACTTGTAAATTTCATTCCAGTTGTTTTAGCTCCAGCAGCAATTTTTAGATACTTTTCCTTTTTAGATAAGTAATTTGGATCTGTCATTAGTTATTCCTGTTTTTGTATTGAATAAAAATTCTATCGATTACAATTTAAGTTCTGCCAAATCTTCGATCAAATTCATCAAGAGAAATTTTAACAACTATTGGTCTTCCATGCGGACATACATAAGGCATGGATGTAGCAAAAAGCTGATCAATTAATAATCGCATTTCGCGGTCACTCAATTTGTCTCCAGCCTTAATGGCTGCTTTACAAGAATAAGACTTGGCAATGTTTTCGGTTTCATCAAGTTTTTTCTCTCGCGAGTTTGAGATATACTCATCGATTATTTCTTTTAATACGATTTCTTCGGAACCATTTTTAATATCATCCGGGACGCCTTCAATTACAATTGTTTGCTTGCTAAAAAATTTAATCTCAAACCCAAGTTTCGCTAATATAGGATAAATCTCTTTTAATAATCCAAAAGTACCGGGATTCAAATCAAGTGTTTTCGGAAATAGTAATTGCTGAGAAAAAGGGATATTGGCATCAAGTCTGTTTAGAACTTTTTCATATAATATTCTTTCATGCGCAACATGCTGATCAATAATCATGAGTCCTGATTTAATTTGCGAAAGGATATACTTATTATGAAGTTGAATAATGAATGGGGTTTCCTCACTCACCGGTGAACTTGCGAAAGATTTTTCAGCTTTTATTTCAGTAATTTGATTTGTCTGCTCGAAGGGATGGGTAGCGATCTCTCCCGGTTTTGCAGGTAAAATGTCATCCGGAATTGCACTGAATATTAAGTCAATTTCTTTATCGCTGAAATTCGATTTAGCAGTGGAATGCTTTGCTTCAAAGATAGGACGATCGGAAAAATCATTCACGTCGGTTTTTGTAAATTTATCGAAGCGGGTTCGCTCCCCTTCGTTAGTGCTCTCTGTAAATTTTAGTGAAGGCACTAAATCAAATGACCCAAGTCCTTTTCTGATAACCGCACGAACGAAACTATAAATATCTTTTTCATCATCGAATCGCACTTCAAGTTTTGAAGGATGGACATTAACATCCACCTTTTTGGGATCAAGATCAATAAAGATTATGAAAAAAGGGAAATCACCTTTTTCAAGAATATTTTCATAAGCCGAAAACACCGCATGATTTATTTGCCTGCTTATAACGTATCGATTATTCAAAAATACATACTGCTCGCCTTTACTTCTTTTTAAAAAAGCCGGTTTACTTACATATCCCTTTAGGGTTAGATACTCGGTTTGCTCTTGAACTGGTATTAAAGCATCAAGAATATTGTCTGCAAACACTTGCATTATTCTTTCTTCCAAATTTCCAGATCTATAATCGAAAATCAGATCTTCATCATTAAAGAATCGAAATGATATTTGCGGGTGACTTAAAGATATTTTATTAAATGTATCGATTATATGTTTTAATTCTGATGAATCGCTTCGAAGAAAATTTCGTCTTGCCGGAATATTGTAAAATAAATTCTTTACCGAAACACAGGTACCTTTTGCAAATGAACCTGCTTCTTTCACTACTCCGGTTGAATCTTCATATTTGATTAAACAACCAATTTCATCTTCATTTCTTTCAGTACGAATTTCGAGTTGCGCGACAGCAGCAATAGAGCTAAGAGCTTCACCTCGAAAACCGAGTGTCCTGATATCATCAAGATCTTCTACCACTGTTATTTTACTTGTTGCATGTTTTTTTATACTATCAACTGCGTCTTCGGGCGACATCCCTACCCCATTGTCGCAGACTTGAATGAGGTTTTTTCCAGCACGTTTTACAATCACTTCAATTGAATTAGCTCCAGCATCAATTGAATTTTCAAGTAATTCCTTTACGGCAGATTCGGGGCGTTGAATAACCTCGCCAGCTGCTATTTTATTTGCGATGTTTTCGGGAAGTATATTTATTTTTTTATTCTGGTTCATTTACTTTCTAACATAATATACTATTTCAAACTGCTCTTTTCGCTCTATAGAGACTACAGACCATTTTGACTTATCAAATTCCGGGAAAAAGACTTCCCCCTCTGCTTCAAAATTCATATATGAGATAATCATTTCATCTACCAGGCTAATTGCCTGTTTGTAAAGTTCACCACCACCGGTAATGAATATTTTTTCAAATGATTTTCCAGCACAAAATTGAATTGCTTCTTCAAGCGAAGCATAAATTAAGACTTCTTCAAAACCACTTTTCCAATTCATATTTTTAGTGATGACAATATTGACTCTTCCTTTTAGTGGTCTGCCAAGGGATTCAAAAGTTTTTCGCCCCATAATTATTGGGTATCCATAAGTAGTCTGCTTAAAATGTCTAAATTCCTCGGAATCATGCCATGGCATTTGCTTATCAGCTCTGCCAATCACTCCATTTTTAGCTATCGCTGCAATAATAATTTTTCTCAAACTGCAACCTCAAACTTTATTTTCTCATGATACTGATAGTCAATCAATTGAAAATCATCAAACTTTAATTCATCAATCGGCTTCAAATTAATTTTTAATGTTGGCAAAGGAAGTGGCTCTCTTTGAAGCTGCAGCTTTAAACCTTCAAGATGATCAAACTTTTCGTTTACACTCCCCTTCTCAGCAACATAAATATGGGCATCAATAATTGTATGTGCAAATTCACCTAACTGCAGATTCGCTTCCTGAGCAATTATTTGTGTCAGTAATGAATAAGCTGCAAGATTAAAAGGAATTCCCAAAGCGATATCGCCGCTTCGTTGAGTTAGATGACAATTTAATTTCCCGGAATTTACATTGAAAGCAAAAGTATAATGACAAGGAGGCAGTTTGCTAATAATTGCATTTGCAGGATGCCATGCATTTATAACTAATCTGCGTGAGTTGGGATTCGTTTTAATCTCATTTATCACCCACCCTATCTGATCAAACGTAAATGCGCCGTTAGATTCTCTATGCACAAATGGGTGAGAATCATCAACATAAACTTCGCCTTCGAGAATTGATTTTGCTTCGGGTACGGGATAACGCCGCCAAAATCTGCCGTAAGCTGTTTGCAGCAATCCATGTTCATCCGCCCAGGCGTCCCAGATTTTGGTGTGCTGTCTCAAATTTTTTATATGATGTTCACCAGACAAGTACCACAAAATTTCATTGAGCAGCGACTTCCATTCAACTTTTTTGGTGGTTAATAACGGAAATCCTTTTTGCAAATCAACTTTATAAAACGCTCCGAAATAAGAGATTGTATCAATTCCTGTTCGTGAGGATTTTCGTGTTCCATTGTCAATTACCTGTTTAACTAAATCGAGATATTCTCTCATCTAAATCCTTTTTTTCAAAAATATAATCATTACAATTTCAATTTAACAATTTAGCCGCTGAGGAAAAATGATAATTAAAGTTTAGATCGAATCAACTCACAAGCTAAAGAAATACCCCTTTTTACATTTTGAATAGATTCATCGGCTGAACTCATAAAATTACTCAACTCAATAATTGAGAAATTTTCATTTTTCAAGATTGTGCTTTTTATTTCCGATTTACCACAAATAAAAAAAACTTTTTTATTTCTTTCTAAGGCATATTCTGTTATTGAATATGCACCTTTGCCGAGTAAACTTTGCGAATCAAACTTCCCTTCACCGGTTATAATAATTTCCGAATTATCAATTTCTTTTTTCATATTAAGCGTGTCTAGAATGAAATCTTTTGCTTTTAATAATTTTGAGTTATAAAAGACTTGAATTGCTGCAGCTATTCCTCCGCCGGCTCCAGAAAGTGCACTTCCTTCAGATATAAGGTTTTTCTTAATTAGAATATTAATTATTTTATTAAATCCCAGTTCAAGTATTTTTATGTCTGAAGGAGCTACCCCTTTCTGCGGTGCAAAATTTGTAATAGCTCCATCTTGCCCGAGCAGGGAATTATTAACGTCAATAACAGGAATAATTTGAAATGGTAAATTGAATTTTGGAAAATCAATCTCGCCAATTCGAAAATAATTTTCAGGTAGCACTTCCAATTGTTTGTCATAAAAATCAAAAATCTTCAACCCGAAGATTGAGCACATTCCAAGTCCAAAATCAACAGTTCCCGTTCCACCAATACCCAAATAAATTTTATCACAACTTAACTTCTTTGATTCAACATCATATTTGATTTTCAGAATAAGTTCGCCCAGTCCTTTTGAAGAAAGTTTTAATGGTTTTCGCTTTTGGATTGGAATTACTTTTAAGCCAAGTACATCAGCAGACTCGATAAAAATACTTTTATTTAATCTATCGTATCCGACTTTGCATTTCATCATAGTTTCATCAAAAGGAGTGGAAATATAATATTCAACTTCTTCCAACTGAAAATTATTTTTACAAACATTCAGAAACCCATCTCCGCCGTCAGAAATTGGTGTAATTTCAAACTCAAAATTTTTAATCTCCTTCAATTCGTTTTGAATAAGAACTGCAAGAGAAACAGAATCAGCGCAGCCTTTAAACGAATCAGGAGCTATTAAAATTTTAGTTGACATGCTTATCTATCTCTTCTAAATAATGCAATTCAATTTTATTTACCATCCGATCAATAGTAAATTCCTTTTCAAACAATTTTCTCGAAGCTGATTTGTATTTTTCAATTAAGCTTCGATCAGAAGAAAGTTTTATGAATGACTCCGATATCTGCGAAACATTTTCCGGCTGAAGTAAAATTCCATTTTCATTTCGAACAAGATATTTAATATCACCAACATCACTAGCAATAATCGGCAGCCCGACAGAAATAGCTTCAAGAATTGACACAGGAAATGTCTCCCCTCCGTTATCAATTGAAGTTTGTGCGAAAATATCAAAAGCGGAAAGCATGTCGGGAATATCTTTCCTGTGTCCGGCAAAGAATACCTTTTTCTCTAATTGCAGTTCTTTGCTCAAATTTCTTAAATGATATTCCAATTCTCCTTCGCCGATTATCAATAATTTCAAATTAGGATTTTGTGCAGAAGCGTTTTTAAATGCTTGAAGTAAAAAAGTATGTCCTTTAAATTCAACCAATCGCGAAACAGTCCCGATTAAAATTTCACTATCCATAATTCCAAACTCATCCCTGATTTTTTTTCTGCCTTCACTTGAGTACGTAAATTTTTCTTTTGGCAGCCCGATATGAACGACAGAAATTTTATTTTCAGGAATTCGATCAACAGCAGTTAAAATATTTTTAGTAGAATATCCAACCGGTGTGAATCTATCGATTAAATATTTATTCCGAAAGCGATGAGTCAGATTGCGGCTAATAGACATGCACGAGTGAACAGTAGTGAAATTTTTAGCGCCCAGAAACTTTCCAGCAAATGCTGCAATGGTTCTATCTAAATTAGAATTAGAATGAACAACATCCACCTTCTCTTTCCTTAAATAATTATAAAGAACTTTTACAGCATTGAACTCTTTCCCATTAAGTCCGTAGGGTATTTCATAAACAACGAATCTGCGTTTGCGAACTTCGACAGCTAATTCAGAATTGATTAGTGGGGTAATAATAACATGATGATTTTTTTCCCTTAAGCCTTCGGCAAGATACAGCACATAGTTTTCACCGCCGGCAATATTGACTGCATCGTTCGAAATAACAATGTTCATAATGATTTATTTTTTTTCTGAAGTTCCCAAATTTTTATGTACATCATCATTTTTGTCATTCCATGCATAATTGAAACAAGCAATCCGTAAGTACCATCAATAAAGCCTTTTCTGAAAATAAAGAACTGAATGAATGCAATGAAAGGCTTAAAAAGAATTGAAAATGCACCCACCTTTATTCGTTTATACTTTTCCTCAGCTTCCAAAGTTGAATACTTGTTAATTTTATTCATAGCATCATGAAAATTTCGATATGAATAATGGAGCATTGGTGAATTAAGTTCAGAAATTTTTCCTTCTACTATAAATCCTTCATGCACCATCCTATCAGTCACTTTCGTTTTTGATTTTCTGAATAATCTCAATTGATAATCGTGGTTCCATCCGCAGCCTCGAATAAGTTTTCCAAGGAAATAATTTGCTCTTGATATTTTGTATCCATCAAACGCTGATAATTCACCAAGCAAAATTTCATTTTTCAATTCTTCGGTTACTCTTTCATCCGCATCGAGGCTTAGCACCCACTCATTATTTGCTAAAGAAAGTGCATAGCTTTTTTGATCGGAATACCCAATCCATCTTCTGATAAATATTTTATCAGTAAATGCTTTGGCAAGTTCTAAAGTTTTGTCTGCGCTTTCAGCATCGACAACAATAATTTCATCAGCCCATTTTACTGAGTCAAGACACTGATTGATGTTAACTTCTTCATTTTTAGTAATGATAATTACTGAAATTTTATTTGGCTCATTCATCTGCTTAATTTACGTTTGATATTATATGAAAATTAATAAATAATTTGAACTTAACTTAACTTGTATTTGCATGAATATGCGTAAAAATATCTGTTTAATAACCTCAGGTCATTCACCATTTGATGAAAGGATTTTTTATAAATTCGGATTGAGTTTATTAACCGCCGGTTATACTGTAACTGTAATTGCCTCAACAAAAAACATTATTGGAGTTTATGATAACATAACAGTTACCGGTTTTGAGGGATCGACTTTCTCTAAAAAAGAAAAACTTTTCAAGTTCGAGGAATTATTATTGCAAGCCGAACCTCAATTAGTAATCTGCAGTGAACCTCTAACAATTTTAGCGGCACTGCGATATAGGAAAAAGAATAGGCAATTAAAAATTATTTATGACATAACCGAATGGTATCCGCACCAAAATATGCTGAATCAATATTCAGGTGTGAAACGTACGTTTTTCTACCTGATATATTCACTGTTCAACATTTATGTTTCCAATCGTGCTGATCACTTAATTATCGGCGAAAAATTAAAAGCAAAGCCATACAAATATTTTGCACCATTCAAGAAGCAAACGATTATTGGTTATTACCCTTCTAAGAAATTTTTCCAATATAATCCTCCACCTTATAATGGAAGGACTTTTACTATCTGCTACTCAGGAATTATTTCGAAGGAAAGAGGTTTCCCTCGATTTATCCAATTAGTAAAAATGATTGCGACTGATTTTTCAGATAATTCATTCGCTATAATAATTATCGGTTCTTTTGAAAATGAAGAGTATCGTGATCTAATGAATTCTCTTTCAAATTTTGAAAATGTCTCTCTTGATTATAAAGAATGGGTGGATTACAAATTATTTGCTGATGAACTAAAAAATGTTGATCTCTGCATTGATCTGCGGGATAAAAATAAAGTTTTTAATAAATCGCTGCCGATTAAAATCTTTGATTACATGGCTTGCGGCAAGCCTGTGATTTATACAAGGCTTGATTCATTAAAGCGATTCCCAGATATAAATAAATTCGGATTACTGATTGAACCAGGCGATTTATCCAAAGCTAAAGAATGGATCAAATTCTGTTTAAATAATTCTGACAAACTTAAAGTACAATCGGAGAATGCAAGATGGCTATTTGAGGAATTTTACAATTGGGAAATCCTGGAGACAAGGTTATTAATAATAGTAAATGATTTGTTGGGGGTCAAGTGATATTCAGTTTTCTTCTGAACATTTCGAAAGTATATAACCAATCAAGTTCATCGACCCTTTCCTTTTTCCCTGAATAATATTCCGAAATTATTTTTTTAATAGCAGTCTGATCATAGTTAGAATATTGCTTAGTCTGCTGATCCGCAAAAATGTCTCTTACATAAGTTTCCATAGAATCGAACATTTCCACTTTATAATTATATGAAGAAGATTTTATAAATCTCTTTTTAACATTAGTGAAAATAAAAGAAGTGATTGAAGTTAAGCCGAAAGGATAAGAAATTCCATTTTTAACAAGAGGAAATTTTTTAAGGCAGGAAGATAATTCATTTATCGCTTTATAAAATATTTTTCCGTTAGTGCGATCATTTACCGGGATGCCGAGACAATTTAGAATAAGTTGATGCTGAGCAAAAGGCATAAAGCTTAACATTATACTGTCCAGCCTTGATTGCTCAGGACCGAAATAATTTGGGACACGGTATTTCATAACCATCAAATCAACAAAATTTTCAGCCCCAACTTTTAATACTTCAGGAAATTCCTGAAAAATATTTTCAAAATCCTGAAGGATAGCATCATCCATCATTAATTGAATTTCCTTGTTGAAAATTGATGCTCTTTGAACTGAAAGATATTTACTGATTGACTTAGAATCTTTTGAGAGAAGGAATCTTCTGCCTCGAATTAGTAATCTGTTCATAAACTGTCTCCGAGCAAATTCCGCAAGCGCCCCATCAATTAAAATCTTATTTATGAAATAACTGTTTTCGAAGACACGTAATTTAATGTACGATGAAGCAGGTTCGGCAAGTTGACTATCCATACAATAATTATTTAGCCGTAGTATGAAGTCATCATCGTAATTCGATTTATACTGAATATGATTTACTTCAAGATTCAAACTTTTTCCAATTCGATTTGCTAGAATCGCATCCTGATCATCATGAAATCCGAATGTATGAATTTTAAATTCCAATTTATCGTGCAGCATAAATGCAAGGAGCAGCCTTGAATCAAGTCCGCCGGATAAGCCTAATGATAAACTATACTGATCGGGCAATTTTATATTTACATACTTTCGAATACTGCTGTATAAATTTTCATTAGTTGTTTCAGGGATGTTAGAGTTGAAATTTTTCTTTGAAATATTTAAAGAATTAGATTTTATTAAAGCTTCAGAATCAGGAGGAAGTTTCTTCACTCCTTTAATAAAAGATTCATTTGACATTTGGTTGAATAACAACCACCTTGATCCGAATATTTTATAGTCGATTTCAACTCTATTCATTAATAAAGTCAACCGGCTCAAGTCTGTAACAAAAAATATTCCTTCCTGCGACTGGTAGAAATAAATCGTTCTCAGCCCAACAGTATCGTTGTAAAAATGTATTTCATTTCGGCTCCAATTAAGTGCTATAAAATGGCCTTCAATTTCAGGTTTATGGCGATTATTAAAATATTCACTCCAATGCTTTTTGGTCATCATTACTTTTTGATTGTTTAATTCAATTATCCCAAAACCACAGGCTATCCATTTTTCTTCTGCTGAGAAAAAACATGAATCAGGATTTCCACCTGCGACAATGAAAAGATTTTCAGATTTAAAAGTAAAAAGAACTTTAACGGGGATAGCTAATGTATTTATTTCTTTATCATTCAATATTCCTTGTACACCAATTATCCAACTCATTATTTACCAAAACGAAAATCAAGTGAAGTAATTCTCTTAAAAATGTAAACAACCATCACAACAATTATTAAATCAAAATAAATTTTGTTCACCAGACTGCAAATAAAATAAGCGATTGAAGTCACAATCAAGGTTTGCAATATTTTATTTAATTGATAATTTATTTGCAGCTTCTTGTAGGAAATAATAAAGTAGAACATAAATCCCGCACAGTAACTTATCAGTGTTGCAATTGCCGCTCCAACAATTCCAAACTTTGGTATCAATAAGTAATTGAACAACAGGTTAAACACCAACGCCAATAAGTCAACATAAAAGAAGTAGGAACTTTTTCCTTTAATATATGGGTAGGTTGCATAAAAGCCTGCTAATGCATTGAATCCATAAGCAATAAGTACAAGTGGAATTATTATCACCCCACCTTGATATGATGGATTGAATAAATATTTTCCGTTGAAAGTATAGTTAAATAAATCACCTGCTAACAAAGATGTTGAAAGAAATATAATTGAAGATACGGCAATAATTTTCGTCAGCACTTTACCGTAAATGTCTGAATAAATTCCACTGCGGAATAGCCTGATTGAATGCGGTGTCCACGCTGTTCTCATCGATATAACAAAGACATTCATTACTAATGCGATTTTATAAGAGAAACTGTAAATACCTGTGGTCTGCTCACCAAAATAATGGTTGATAATAAATCTGTCAATTACATCGACTGCGGTTGATAAAATTCCAGCAGCGATTAAAGGATAAGAAAATGATAAAATGCTTTTTACTATTGGTGTTTCAAAACTGAATATGTATTCTTTCCTGATTGTTGGGATTAGAATTAAGAATACAAATAATGCAGATAATAATTGGGCAGTAATAATACCTCTTATTCCCCATCCTAAATAATAAACAAGTAATATGTTCAGCAGCAAATTTGTAACAGCCGAAATAGCCGCGAACGATACTGCTCGTCTTGAAAGTTCTTTTGTCTTTAATAGCTGAAGAATAGTAGTGACTAAACTTTCGATAAATAAAGTAACGAGAGTAAGCAGGATTAATCCTGAAAATTTTTCGGAGCTTAAAATCATATTAGAAATATCAGCAGCAAATGCAGATGCTAAAATGGTTAGTGAAACACCAATCAGGAGTATTAAATTTAGTGTGGCAGAAAATATTTTATGTCTATAATTCTCATCCTCAGAATCCAAATAAAACTTAGTAAGTGCAGAAGTTAACCCACCCTGATAAAAAACGGCTGCGATAGTATAAAAAGCCATCAGTAAAGAATACCTGCCGAAGTCTTCAGTTGAAATTAAATTGGAATATAAGGGTAGGAGCAAGAAACTAATAGAGCGGATTAAAAGATTTCCAAGTGTGTACCAAAAAGTCGATTCACTGAGCCCGGCTTTTTTTTCTTTCATGTTATACCGTAAGATCTGTATAATTCTTTAAGCCGCTTGTTTACGCTTTCGAAGCTGTGATATTTTTTAACCCACTCATGCCCTTTTCTTCCATATTCATCACGCAGACGTTTATCTTCAATCAGCTCATTAAGTTTTATGTAAAGCTCGTCAAAATTATTTGCAACAATGAATGGATTTTCCGCCAGCCATTTTTCATATTCACTCGTCATATTTGTAATCGTCGGAATAGACATCGCAAGAGTTTCGAGCCCGGCTTTACCATATCCGGTGCCGCCCATTTCACCACCCACCTGATCAATGCTAATATCACAAGTACTTTTGATTTTTAGTACTTCACTTCGATGAATATTTTCAAGAAGCACAAATTCAATTTGTTTTTCTTTTTTAATTTTTTCAATCACGGATATGATTAAATCTGTTCCTTTATATTTTCTGTTCGTTGGCGAGTGAACGATTCGAACTCTATCATTTTCTGAATTTGATTTTTCGGGAAGATCTGACCCATCGTAAGGATAAAAAAGATACTCAATATTTTTCTTCAAATTGAGATGATCGAACTCTGAAGTAATATTAAGATCTGATATTTGATCAAGTTCTTTTATCAGTCCGCGGCTTCGTAAATCACTTCCGTAATAGCAGCAGACAATCTTCTTTCCCTCCTTCTTCCACTTTAATGCTTGTGTGGGGTTTCGGAAAAAATCAAGTCCGCCATCGTAATGAACAATTTCATACTCATTTAGATTGAGTCGTGCAATAACCTCATCAACAAGCGCCTTTCGCTGCCCATCACTCCAATTAAAATATAGCTCTTCAAAAATATTTTTGGGTGAAAAAAAAGGAGCAGCAATTTTTGTATCCTGATGAATTTCGTTGACTTTTTTACTCCTCCAAAGCTTTGCAAGTTTAAATTCAGGCAGCGGCAGATTAAGACAGAGATCTTCTTGAAAATCAATTTTTGTTTTATGAAGTGTTATCAGCCGGGATTCGTCACCAAACTGCTTGTGCATTTTTACGAAACTGATTGGCACACCTGCAAAATTTTCAGGAGCGATGTGGAGAATTTTCGACATTAAATATCTTTATAGAATGTGTCTCGGAAAATTCCTCGCGCTCCAAAGTTTTCTTTGAATCTTGCCAATCCCCAATTCGGTTCCATTATCACAGTAAATATTCCGAAGTCTAAAAACTTAAACCCCTCCTCACGATATCGATTCATTATTTCATAAAATAGTAAATTAACCGGACGATATTCCTGGTAAGCCTCATCGTGGCTGATATAGAAGGCAAGCACAACATTTGTGTTAGCTGAAAAGTTGCAAACGCCGGCGATTAATTTATCTTTTAGGAAAGCTCCCCACAATCTAACTTTCGAAGGAAATATTTTTTTTAACAATTTTAACTCATCAATTGTATGAGCGGGGTTTACACCATGACGCAATTTCAAATTCTTCTTTAGGATTTCGTAATACTCATCAAACCTTTCACATTCAACAATCTCAATTCCGCTTTTAAGTGCTTTCTTAGTTGCAGTACGTGCTTCAGCTCGATAAGTATTAAGTAAACTATCCTTTTCAAAATCCAATTGAACAATACTTGACACCTCCCTTTTCAGATAATCGAAACCATTTCTGTAAAGAGCAAAATCAATATAGTTGGAATATTTAGTCTGATAAATTATAGGCGGAAGTGTCACCTGAATTCGATCCACTTTTAAGTTTTTAGCATGTTCAATGAGTATATCAACAAGTTCGTGTGCCTCTTTAAAATTCAAATCAGATTTATACACAAAACTACCATAACTTGCACCGGGGTGAGAGTTCAGAATTTTTTTGCCCTCCCTTTCAATCACAGCTGCAGTTAATAATGAAAGGACTTTTTTATCCTTTGTGACAACAATTGAAGCATCATGAAATTTATCTTTTGCGTGATAATTAAGAAAAGCTCTTTTGTGAAAAATAGTTCCGTTATCTGAACTATCAACAAAGCTATCCCATTCTTCTTCAGATAAGTTTGATTTTTTATAAATTGAATAATCAAGCATAACATCTCTTTTTTTTTATTGAACAAAAATAATACTCATAGCACTGATAATGAAGGGATTAAAAATAGTGTTGTATTATTTTAGTTTTTGAAGATTACTTCGTTACTCTTAAGTTTACTCTTGATAAAAAGCTAAAGTTAGCTACGATAAATTTTAATCTATTAATTATCTCTTTTATCCGGGAGGTTCTATGATTTCTACTATATCTTTCTCTCTCAAATCATTAGTTATAATTTCTCTGCCGATACTCTTTGCTACACAAGTTTATTCTCAGGACAGCACCTACCTTGATAAACTCAACGGCAGCTTTGCTCTTCAATTTCAAATCAGCGGTAATTTTACACTGTCTCAGTTTCAGGGAGGAACTTTTTCAGGAAAGTATCACTTCGGACCCCGATCTGCAATTCGAGTAGGATTATCTACGCTAATAAATAACTCTGAAGATGATATTACAGCCTCGGAGATTGATTCTTTTTTTGTTCATCCTTCCTATACGAATTCGTTCGACTATCAAGTTTATTCTGTTAATCTGCAGTATTTAAATTATTTAACTGCTTTGGAAAGCGTTGGATTTTTTATCGGAGCAGGTCCTTACGTCAGTTATGCTTTTTCAAAACAAGATATTGATACAGCAGATGTGTTCAATTATAATTCTTCTAGTACCTCCACCCTGTGGAATTTAGGTATCGAATTATTAGCTGGCGTTGAGTGGATGTTCAATGATAAAATGACCCTCTCCGCAGAATACGGTCTTCGAGCATATTATTTAATAAATGAAACCGCCCAGGACGTAACATATTTGAGTAAAAATATTTCAAGCAAAAGAAAAGGTTTTAATCTGATATACTCATCTATAAAGTTTGGTTTATCAGTTTATTTTTAAGATTGAATTCATACGAAATATCAAATAGAAAATCATAAATTGTTAGACAGCATTACATTCAAAGAATTGACCACTGAGCGGCTCGCACTTAGAAAGTTGAGGCTTAGTGATGATAAAGATTTATACGCCATAAGATCAAACGATGGGGTAAATAAATATCTCGAAAGAAGTCCTGCTGCTTCAATTGATGAAGCACTGGCTTTTATAAAAAAAATAAATGACGGCATTGATAATAATGGCTGGATTTATTGGGCAATTACGTTGAAAGAAAATGATAAACTAATCGGAACAATCTGCATCTGGAATATCTCATCAAAAGAAGCCAAAGGTGAAATTGGCTATGAGCTAATGCCGCAATTTCAAGGGAAGGGGTTTATGACCGAAGCACTTAAAAAAGTTATTGACTTCGGATTTAATGATTTGAAACTAAAATCCCTCGAAGCATTTACACACGCAGAAAACATTGCTTCAATAAAACTATTAGAACGGAGTAATTTCAAACGTGATTATTTTCTCGAACAAAAACACAAAGAAGAACTTCATAAAATAAACACGATTATTTTTTCACGATCTAATGGCTTAGTTAAATTGACACATGAATAGTAAATGCTCTGTTGATACGAATATTATTCATAGCAGCATCAAGTTCGACCACTTCATAGTATTTTTGGTTGTAATTAAAAACAGAATACAACAAGTATAAGCGTATTCCGATTTATCATTTAATATCTAAAACACACGACTGAGTGAATTATGGAAACACAAAATGACCTGAAATTAGCAGTATTAATAGACGCGGATAATGTACCTTATGCAAACGTAAAAGAGATGTTTGAAGAAATTGCCAAGTATGGTACCCCAACCTTTAAAAGAATTTATGCTGACTGGACAAAACAATCCGTGTCCGGCTGGAAAAATGTTCTTTTAGAAAATGCCATTACTCCAATCCAGCAGTACAGCTACTCAATAGGGAAAAATGCAAGCGACAGCGCACTGATAATTGATGCAATGGATATTCTCTACACCGGTAAGGTAGGCGGCTTTTGTATCGTTTCAAGTGACAGCGATTTTACTCGCCTCGCCACAAGACTTCGAGAAGCAGGTATGAAAGTAATTGGAATTGGAGAAAAGAAAACTTTAAACCCTTTTATTACCGCATGCGATAAATTCATCTACCTCGAAATTTTAAAAACAAAAACAACAAGACAGCCGGCAGACAGGCATAAAAAAATATCAAAGAATACAACAGCACCTGACGAAAATCCTTTAAGCAAAGTTGATTCTGAATTAATAAATCTTTTAAGCGACAGCATAACTGATCTTGCGGACGAAAACGGCTGGACTTTTTTAGGTGAATTAGGAAACCTGATGCTGAAAAAGAAACCAGACTTTGACCCGAGAAATTACGGCTTCCCCAAAATGCTGCCCTTAATAAGAAGCCTGAACAGATTTGAAATTGACGAACGCGACACCGGTAAAAAGAATATTAAAATCATTTACATCAGAAAAAAATAACCCCACCACTTAAACCAGGCAGGTGAATTGATGAGTGAGATGAAATTTTTAAAAATGGAATCACTATTGATGAATTATAAAGAAAATTTACTTAACTTTAATTAAATAAAATCTCACTCTTAAAGAGACCTTTACCGCCAACGGTGGTTGTATAATCTAGTTTTATGAGACCTATATACGGTTTATAAGCTATTATTAAAAGAGCGACAACAATGAGAAAAGTAATAATACTTTTATTTTTAACAAGCTACTATTCAAATTCTTTCGGACAATTTCCTGGCTCCGTTGACAGCTTGTATACTTTTATTAAATATAACTCAGTTTTACGGTCGACAGTTGACTGGAAGCAAATTGATAAAACTTTCAAAGAACAAATCGAGTCTTCAAAATCTCTGAAGGACACTATGAATTGCTTTGTGGCTGTATTAGAAGAACTGAATGATGTTCATTCACAAATATTTCTAAACAACGAGTATTACGGACACTACCCTAGTTTTGAAGATTCAATCTTAGTTTGGCTCAAACCGCTGAACGACAAAGCAATTTCTATGACTAATAAAATCCATTCTGAAATAATTGAGGACAAAATCGGATACATCAGAGTGCCTTCAATTCAAATTTATGACCCAACACAAATTAATAATTACGCCCAATCACTGACAGACATAGTCATCGAATTATCAAAAAAATGTAAAAAAGGATTCATTATTGATTTGCGCTTGAATGGTGGAGGTAATCTATATCCAATGATTTCAGGACTTAGCCAATTTTTGGGTAATCAAACAATCGGATATGAAACAGAGGAGAATGATAGTATCACGCGAACTTGGGAGTTGAAGAATGGAAATTTTGTAATAGGCGGATATCAAGCAACTGACATAAAAATTAAACAAAAAATAAATCTTAAATCTATTCCAATTGTGATAATCATAGGACCAGTTACTAAAAGTTCAGGCAGTATGACAGCAATTGCTTTTAAAGGAAGACCAAACACTATTTTCATTGGTGAGCCGACAGCAGACGGCTACACTACATCAAATGGTTACTTTCAATTTGCACCTAATCTGACTTTAAATTTCGCAACTCATTATGTGGCAGACAGAAATAAAAGCATCTACAAGACAACTGTAAATCCAGACATACTAATTTCACAGGGAGATAATTTTGACGACTTAATGGTTGACAAAAAAATTATATATGCTATAAAATGGTTGACAGACAAATAACAGCCTCTAACAGCACCTACAAGAAATTGGTGGTTCAGTGGTTAAATGAAGCTTTCTGCTTCCTATTAAGTGCATTGCCCGTTGACAGTTTTGTGCTCCGAAAGCCGTCCTAACCCCAAGCCGCAATCAGATAGGCAAATCATTAACTCTAACCTATTTTCACCAAAATCCTCTTACACCTTACAACAATTCCTATCCAATATCCCGCAAAAACACTCCAAATTCGCAGGATTTAACCACCTGTGCCATGTTTGCCCCTACCTTTTGGACGGTTGGCGAAAACCTTGGCGCAACTGCAGAGATGCGCGAGTATAAAGCCGTCTATGTTAT
>DAOLIQ010000041.1:0-28011 GCA_035328465.1 Ignavibacteriaceae bacterium
GAAGTTTTTAATGATAAATAATTTATTTTTACTATTGTAAAAATGAAATGAAAATATTTCCCCGCTAAATGCGCGATTAAAAAAAATAATTAATTCGGCAGTGTTGTGTTTTCCCAATACTATCGAGATAACTGCTGTTAGGTTAGCCAAGAACTATTATTAAGATATCTAAGAGTCCTTTTAAGCACATTTATTAGAACAAAAATAAATTTCTAAAGGAGGTAAAGCAAAATGATACATTATAGATTATTAATCCTATGGATCGGAATTATAATCTTCTTATTCATATCCGGCTGCACTGAAGAAACTACAAATGTTCCAGACGAAAATAATGGTTTAACTGATAATCACCCGCCGCAAATACTTCTTTGGGGTCCTGAATTCGATAGCTTGACAGAATTCAATGGTTATCCTAAGCCCTGGGTAATCATCGGAGATGTTGACGGATCGGATGACATCACGGCTGTTATTCTAAAAATATCCAAGATAGATATCGTTTCCCTAATTGTACGTCCGGATGATTCTACACAAGAATGCAGTATGCTCTACTACGCACCATACGACACAATTGATGTAACGCATTATTTATCTAAGCAGACATTTTCCGTTCCGTTCCAGGTTATGTCTCAAATCGGCAACGGGATATACACTAACTATCTAACATTCAGTATGCTAACAGAAGGAGGAATAGTGAATGATGCAGATGTTTTTGGAGAGCCTGTAAAGCCCTGTGTATCTGGTCAAGACTATCCCTATTGGATTGAACATTTTGGTCTGTATCCACCTGCAGTTCCTGTTCCACGGGATGTTTATCTTACATTTGCTAAACTATTCATAAGTGGATTATCTATTGTAGTATACGACCAGTCCGGCGCGTCTGATAGTATAACTTTCCCAGATTTTTACGGTAGTTTATCAAATTCAAAAGAAGATCAAACTTTGCCATAGCATTCACAAAGTTGATAGAAATTTGATTTTATATTTATTTAAGAGTTTAAGATAGTAACGATTCACGTAAACTCTTTAATACGTAAAAAGTAAATAGCTAAATCCGCCGAAGAATTAACGGCTTTTATTCTGCGATTAAAATATTTTACTTTTTATTTATCTCTTCCAGCATTTGTTCGGTCATTTCTCTTCCCCAGTTTGGTGCAATATCATTTTCGGGAATAAAATTGTTAAACTTGTCCAATGCTTTTTCAAGGAGGGGTTTAGCTGTTTTAGGTCCGCCGCCAAATTGTTCGGGTGTGTAAAATAAGCCTGTGCCAACTAAATAATCCGGGCGGGGGTTCAGTGAATCAAGCTCAACTGCTTTCTTGAAGAACCGGTCAGCCTCAGCGCCGTATTTCATCCACCGGTTCATCGGATCAACTGCCATCCTTGATTGGGAAATCATTCCGCGTAAAGTATAAATTTCAGAATTATCTGCTTCAAGCGAATCAGCAGTGTGGAGAAAGGAATCTGCTTTGTCGAGATAAGAATCTTTCTCACTGTTTTCTTTTGCAGAATAATTAGCAAGGGTATAGCAAAAAGAAACATAGTAGTAAGGAAGCCATTTATCTTTTTCAGCAAGAGCAATTCTTTCAAAGCTGTTCGCTGCTCCGATTAGGTCTTCAACTGATTTAGCAGAATCAATTTTTGCAAGATTTTTTTTCATTGTCTTTTCATATTTATCCTGAGCAGAAGAATTGCCGACGAACAGAAGCGCTAAAATTGAGAAGAGTACGTATTTCATTTTTATTTTCCTTTTAATATGGATTAACCTGACCAATTGAAATAAACATGCCGATAAACGCTGTCCTGAGTGCGGGTGCCACCACAGGGCTTTTAATTGTTCCATCAGTTGAATACCTGTAACCAAAAACATTATTGTAGCCGATCAGGTTATCAACTGAAAAAAACACTACCGTAAAATTATCAAAGATACTTGTGATATAACTGAAATTTAAACTGAGATTGTGATAATTTTTTGCACGATCGCCGAGAAACTCCGGGTTGTTGGGATTGAAATATGGTCTGCCGGTAGCAAAGCTGTAAGTCACACCAGCAAATGTAGTAATATCCTGAAGCCAGTATTTAAACACGAAAGAAAAAGTATGCGGTGTTGCAAAAGGGGGAGTAGCAAGTGTGGGATAATTTAAGTACTCGCGTTTTGTATCGAGATATGAATAAGAAACCCAGTAATATCCGAAATCAAAAAGCTGGTTGTCTTTCCAGAATACATCAATACCTTTTGCATAACCTTTGCCTGCATTTGTGAACGCTGTGAATGGTAAATTAAAATAAGGATAGGTAAAAATTGTGCCTTTGGTAAGCTGATCATAATCCTTATAGTAAGCCTCGATCCTGAAAGTTGTTTTCTCACCGATATACTGATAATTCAAAATGTAATGATCTGCCTGCTCATAACTTAAATCAGTTGTCTGTAATAGAAAATCTTTCGCGGGAGTCTGGTAAAATTGTCCGTAGGCAAAGTTAAGCTGATCATATTTGCCAAGTTTATAAGCGAGAGAAATACGGGGGGCGAGATTAAATTCATTGATCAATTTTGAATGCTCGCCTCTCACACCGATTCTTGCGGCAAAATCTTTTGTGATTGAAATGTCCGACTCAACATAACCTGCGATATACAATTCATTAAGTTTTTTATTGAATTCATTAAAGCTGTTGTCATAAATAATATTCTGAACTTCTGAACCGAAAGTGAGAAATGTACCGGTGAATATTTTTTTTGAAAGAGTAACTTTACCTGTATTTAGTATCTGACTCTGCTCGATGTAATCGGTTGTAAGATTTATTTTATTAAAATCATTGCTGAAAGAATAGCCGCTGAAGAATGTCCAGTCATCTCCAAGAATATCGCGATAATTAGTGTTAAAGAAAAAATTACCATCCTTCATTCTGAATAAATCCTTTTGAGTTAGATTGTCAAGATTAGGAGAGTAGAGCGAAAGATCGCCCCTGCTGTATGAAGTAAAAGCTTTTAGAATGCCTGTATCAGAAGTTTTATATCTGAAATTCATAGAGCCGGCAAAACTTTCAGGAGCATTTATCCAATCAGTTCTCTGCGGCTGAAGTTTGAAATACGGGTTGAGATTATAATAACCTGCTTCGGCGGAAAGAGAAGAATTTTCCCAGAGCTGAGTGTGTGAACCGCCAAATCCCAAAGCCATCAAGCTGATTGCAGAAAGTGTTTGCTGCGGCAAGTCTTCAGTTTTTAACACAAGCACAGAAGAAAGTGCCTGACCGTATTGTGCAGAGTAACCCCCCGTACTGAAAATAGTACCTTTAAACAGGAATGGGGAAAATCTGCCCCGTGAAGGAAGATCGGGAACACTTGAGAAGAAAGGATTCTGCACAATCATTTCATCAATTATTGTTTTGGTTTCCGAAGCAGAACCGCCGCGGACGAACAATCCTTCGGTTTCACCAATTTGCTGAGCGCCGGGCAATGTTTCAAGGGTGGAGTAAATATCTGCGTCTGATCCTGTGCTGACAATATCAAGCGGACGAAGAATAACAGCTTTATTTTCGTCACTTGCCTCAAATGAACCTGCAGAAATTACTACCGTTCCCATCTCGGTTGATTCTTCTTCAAGAATTACATCAATTGTTTTATCTTTTCCGTCAAGCAAAATGGTCTGTTCAAAAGTTTTATATCCAACAAAACTTACTACGAAAATTGCTTCACCTTCTTCTTCAGTGATGAAAGAAAAACTACCGTCGGCTAAGGAAGAAATTCCATCATAAGTATCTTTAATATAAATATTGGCGCCAGGCAGTGGTGCATTATCGCCATCTTTTATAGTTCCCGAAATTTTTGTTTGACCGCTGTTCGCTGATGAGAGAGCGATAATAAATAAAAGTAAGTAAATTATTTTCATATAACTATTTTAATTCATTAATAATTGACAAATTCATTTTTTTATTGACAAGCTTAACTTAATATCATGCTGTGGATGAATAGAAAAGAAATTAAACAAAAGGAAAAATGCATAAAGGAATGGTAAATTAAAAACGGCTCAAGCGAGTCATTCTGAATCTTAAATCAGTCCTTAATTGAAGTTGAAGAATTATATTTTCTCTGCAGTATCATCTTCTTTTAATCAACAAAATTTTCTGCATATTTAAACAGTAATCTTTCTTTGCTCCGAATCACCTTGCAGATTCGAAATCGGGAAAAACTCTTGTGAAGGAGGAGACTAAGGGGTGGTTAAGTTTATGTATTTAAAACTATTTCAATTTTACAGCGATCTGCAAATAATTATTTATTGCTCCAAGTAATTCGTATTCAATATTATAGCAGGATACAATTTCATAAAACGCTCGGAATTCATGTGTCGGGACACCAAACTCATCAAATATTATTATATCCCCATGATTTAAAAACGGGAGAACACTTGTCAACACAAATAAGGTTGAAGAGTAAAGATCAGCGTCCATGTGGATTACTTTTCTCCTTTCTGATTTATAGTTCTTTAAAAACACGGGAAGCGAATCCTGGAATAATCCTTTAATAAAAGTAACTCTGTTATCATCAATTATTGGTGTTTGTCCTTCAGTGTTAAAATGATGTTTTTTCATTACACCGAAATCCTCAGGCAGACCTGTAAAAACATCAAAGCCGTAGAACCTGCTGTCGGAATTTTTATTTTTATCCACCCACCATTTGAAAGCTATACCGCTTGCAACTCCAAATTCAAGATAATCAATCGTCTGATTTTGTATCTCCTGATCAATGACCAGTTGATGGAGTTTGAATCTGTTTGTGTAGATAACTTCTCCGGTATAGAAATCATTGAATTTAATTTTTGGCGATTGAGAAATCCAGCGTGATAACTTTGATAAGTATATTAAATGCAGCATCAAATTTTCGAATGATCCAAAAATTATGTGCAGCTTTAAGATGCAGAATAATGCTTTTGTTTTTCTAATGAGCCACAATTTCGTATGCATTTTAAACTCAATGATTTGTTTTATAAAAAAGTTAATGCAATTTATTAATAAAGCGAAGAAATAAATTATGCAGTCTTGAATTTATTTTGATAATATTAGCTCAAATTATTCTATCATTATTAATTTAGAATTGAAAATATGAGACATTTAAATCGGAAGGTATTATGATAAATAAAATTGTGTTAGTGCTGTTAATATTCTTTTTATTTTTTTCTCAAACTCAATCTCAGGTGAACACTGAAAAATTCAGGAAAGATGCTGATACTATAGGCTTTTCTGGTAATGCTGATTTAGAAATTGATTTCAGAACCGGTAATGTTGATTTTCAAAGAGTCGGTCTCGGCGGGAGATTAAATTACAATTTCGGTGACGATTATACTTTCTTAGTTTTCAAAGGCGAATATGGCTGGCAAAGCGGAGAAGAATTTTCAAATGAAGCTTTAGTCCATTTGAGAAATGTTTATTCTCTTTGGAAAGAAGTTCAATTAGAAACATTTTTACAGAGTGATTTTAACAAGTCACGTTTATTGCTGAATAGATATCTTGGGGGTGGTGGATTAAGATTCAAAATTATTACCACAGATGATTTTAAGGTTCGAATCGGCACAGCATATTTTTATGAATTTGAAAAATATAATCTCTCCGAAAATTCGCTGCATGGAGTAAGGACATTTACTCATAGATCCAGTTCATATATTACTTCAAATATCAGTTTCGATACTAATTTGAACTTTACCACAATTACATACTTTCAACCGGCAATAGGGAGGTGGGAGGACTACAGAATAATATCTGAAAATTCTTTGGCGATAAGCGTAAGTAAATATTTTGATATTTATATTGAAGCTAATCTGAGATATGATAACCGTCCGCCTGATAATATCAAACGGTTTGATACTGATTCAAAGGTGGGTGTTAGTCTAAAATTTTAGATATGCATAAAAAAATGACAACCCCCGAAGTGGAATCATATTTCGATTTTTATCCATCTATATTTTTTATTAAATATAATTTCAATTCATCAACATCGTGGAAAATATAATCACTATTCATAGTCAGATTCAACTCTTTTTTAACATACGGATCCCACAGGACCGAAGCGACTTTTACTCCAGCACTCTTAGCAGCTTTAATATCTGAAGGAGCATCTCCAATCATTAATACTCTCTCTTTATTAAGTTTAAACTTATCTAAGAAAACTAAAATTCCTTCAGGATGGGGTTTGTGGTTTTCAACATCATCACCTGTCACGATCATATCAAAATACTTTGAAATATTTAGTTTGTCCAATGTAATCAATGCAGCTCTTCTGCCTTTACCGGTGTACACGGATAAAAAAACATTTTTTGATTTGAGATATTCAAGCAAATCAATCATTCCCGGATAGATGAATGCAAGATGATGGTTGTCAGAGTAAAATTGGTAATAATCTTTTTGTGCTGATTCAAAATTATTCCCGCAAAGTTCTCTCAGAATTACATCTTCCGGCGGACCAAACAAATTCATTATATCCTGGTTTGTAAAAGTTTTGTTCAGATATTTCCCGGCGATAAAATTGAACGCCGCAAATATCAATTCATTGGTTGAAGTTAGAGTACCGTCAACATCAAAAATAATCCCGTCAAAATTTTTCATTTAATGTTTTTATTCAAATTAAATTTCAGCTCAGCTTATGAATTAGTAAATTACAGTTACAAAATTATCAAATGTATTTAGATTATGTCTGACAAAGTTTTTCTAAAAAGAAATGAGGATAAACGGATAGTATCCGGGCATCTTTGGGTATTTAGCAATGAAATATTAAAACTCGAAGGTGAGCCTTCAAACGGAGAATTAGTTCAGGTTTACAATTTTCGCGATGAACTGATTGGAACAGGATTTTACAACAAAAATTCCTTAATTGCTGTCAGGATGATTTCTTTCGGTTTGATTGATGATCTTGGAGTACTTTTGCGGCAAAGAATCATTTCTGCAAATTCTCTTCGGAAAACTTTTTATCCGCAAAGAGATGCCTATAGAATGGTATTTAGTGAAAGTGATTTTCTGCCGGGATTGATTATAGATAAATTTAATCAGACATTTGTGCTTCAGGTTTATTCGTTTGGAATGCAAAAAAATATTTCGAAAATAGTTCAAATACTAAAAGAAGAATTTTCAGCAGAAAATATTTTTTCGAAGAATGAAAATTATTTTCGTCAGCTCGAAGGATTAGATGAGACTAATGAAATATATTTTGGTAATTCTCCCGTCGAAATAATTAATGATGGATCAGTTAGTTATAAAATAAATTTTGAACAATCTCAAAAAACAGGTTTCTATTTTGATCAATCAGACAATAGATTTTTTATAGAGAAGTTAACCAGAGGTAAAAAGGTTTTAGATTGTTTTTGTAATTCGGGGGGATTTGGGCTTCATGCCGCAAAGGCAGGAGCATCATCCATCACCTTTGTTGATTCATCAGCTAATGAAATCAAAACTGCGAGAGGGAATTTTGAATTAAACAAGTTCAAATCAGAAACAGAATTTATTACTGAAGATGTATTTGATTACTTTGAAAGAACCTCCAATAAAGAGAAGTTTGATGTTGTGATGATTGACCCTCCGGCATTTGCCAAAAATAAGAAAAGTATTGCCGCTGCAAAAAAAGGATATGAAAAATTAAATAGACTCGCCTTGCATTGTACGAAACCAGATGGGTGGTTAGTTACTTCGTCTTGCTCGCATCATTTAACCGAGGCAGATTTTTTTTCTGTCATTCAAAATGCATCACGAAAAGCGGCACATCAGGTTCAGCTTGTACATTTTAACGGTGCTTCATTAGATCATCCAAGACTAATTTCAATGCCCGAAACTTCTTATCTTAAATTTGGAATTTTCAAAGTAGTTGATTAAATGAATTATTCTTACCTTGTAAAAAAAATGCAACATTTATAAGTTTGCATCCGTCTAAAATTATTACTAAATAAATTATTAAAAACTAAAGAGGAAAAAGCGTGGATATTTCTGCTTTAAATGAAAAAATAAAAAACGAAAGTGCATTCATAGATTTATTAATCAATGAAATCAGCAAAACAATCGTTGGACAAAAAGCAATGGTGGAGCGATTAATTGTTGGCGTGCTTGGCAACGGACATATTTTGCTTGAAGGAGTGCCGGGATTAGCAAAAACACTTGCAATAAAAACTCTTGCCGCAGCGATGAAGGCAAAATTTCAGAGAATACAATTCACACCGGACTTGCTGCCGGCTGATTTGGTTGGTACACAAATTTACAATCAGAAGGAAGGTAACTTTCTAATTAAAAAGGGGCCGCTATTTGCAAATTTCATTTTAGCTGATGAAATAAATCGTGCCCCCGCCAAGGTTCAAAGTGCTTTACTCGAGGCCATGCAGGAGCGTCAGGTTACTATTGGCGAGAGTACTTTCAAACTTGATGAACCCTTCCTTGTGCTTGCAACGCAAAACCCGATTGAGCAAGAGGGAACATATCCACTTCCCGAAGCGCAGGTTGATCGTTTTATGCTGAAGGTAAAAATCAGCTATCCAAACAGGGACGAAGAGCTAAAAATTATGAAACAAAATGTAGATGCTGATGAAATAAAAATTCAGCCTGTTATTTCACCTCAGGATATTTTGAATGCACGAAAGTTAATTCACGAAATTTATCTTGATGAAAAAATTGAAAAATACATTCTCGATATAGTTTTTGCTACAAGAAATCCAAAAGAATTTGGTTTGGATAAACTTTCTGATTTAATTGCTTATGGAGCTTCACCGAGAGCTACAATTAATCTGGCTCTTGGTGCAAAAGCGATCGCATTTATCCGAAGGAGGGGTTACGTAATTCCTGAAGATGTGCGCGCTATTTGTCACGATGTTCTCCGCCATAGGATATCGGTTACTTACGAAGCTGAGGCTGAGGAAATTACCGCAGAGTCAATCATTGAGGAAATCCTGAACAAAGTTGAAGTGCCGTAAAATTGGAAACAAAAGAATTATTAAAACAAGTTCGCCAAATAGAAATCAGAACCAAAGGACTTGTTAATCAGGTTTTTTCTGGTGAGTATCACTCTGTTTTCAAAGGCAGGGGAATGGAATTCTCAGAGGTTCGTGAATATCAATACGGCGATGATATCCGAAATATTGATTGGAATGTAACTGCACGATTTGGTCATCCGTTCGTAAAGATTTTTGAAGAAGAAAGAGAACTGACTGTGGTTTTGTGTGTTGATATGAGCGGCTCATTGAACTACGGAACACTTGAAAAAACAAAACAGCGTGTTGCCGCAGAACTAAGTGCCATTCTTGCATTTTCGGCATTGAAGAATAATGACAAAGTTGGGCTGCTTCTTTTTACTGATAAAATTGAAAAATTTATTGCACCACGAAAAGGCAATAAACACGTACTTCGATTAGTTCGCGAAGTACTTTCATTTGAACCACAAGCCAAGCGTACAAATATCAAAGCCGCTTTAGAATATTTGAATAACGCAGTAAAGAAAAGGGCAATAGTTTTTTTGCTCTCGGATTATTTTGATACTGGATATGATAAAATTCTTCGCACTGTTGGAAAGAGGCATGATCTAATTGGAGTAGTGATTGATGATCGTACCGAAAGTGTTATCCCTTCCATAGGTCTTGTTAAATTAAAAGATGCAGAAACCGGAGATGAAAGGTGGGTTGACACTTCGGATAAGAATTTCAAATTGCAGCTTCTAAGAAAAAGAATTGAGCATGACAAGCTGAGGAAATCACTTTTTAATTCAAGCGGACTTGATTCCATCGAGGTGCAGGCAGGGCAAAATTATATCAAACCGCTTGTTAAGTTCTTTAGAATGAGAGAGAAAAGATGGTAAAAAAAATATTTATTTTCTTGATCTTCACGACTGTTCTTATTCGCTCTCAAGAAATAAGTGTTAAAGCTTTTACAGATACCTCTGATTATAAAATCGGCGATTACATTCTTTTTACTGTAAGTGTAGAATATGATAAAAATATTTTTCTAATGAATCCTTTTTTCCAGGACAGCTTAAAAAATATAGACGTCATTAAAACCGAAACCCCAATAACTAAAGAAGTCGGCTCAAAAAAAATCACTGACTACAAATATACTCTTTCACGGTATGACTCTTCTGATGTTACTATTCCCCCATTGCCGATTTATTACAAGCTAGCTGGATCAAAAGCAAAAATATCACCGGCACTTACTCAGGAATTAATTAAAAGTGATTCCACACTTAAAGCAGCTTTTAGTAATGCCGTGTCCTTTACAGTTCATTCTCTAAAAGTTTCTAAGGAAGAGGATATTAAAGATGTAAAAGAACCGATGACTATTCCACTCGATTGGAAAATTATTTTGCTTTGGTTACTTGGGGGACTGATATTATTGGCTTTGGTGATTTTCTTTGTTAGAAAACATATCTTAAAAAAGAAGAACGAAGTCAAAACTGAAAAAATAATTATTCTTCCTTCACACGTTCGGGCATTAAATAGTTTAAATGAGCTTGAGTCAAAAGAGTTGTGGAAGAATGGATTTGTTAAAGAATATCATTCTGAAATAACTGAAATCATTAGAAAATATTTTGAGGAGAGATTTAATTACCCCGCTCTTGAACTAACGACATCGGAATCAATAGAGTTATTAAAGAACTATTCTGATGCAAAAGATATATTAAATGTTACCCGTGATTTTTTAACAAACGCTGACTTAGTCAAGTTCGCAAAATTTATTCCGATGGCATCGATAAATATTGAAATGATGAATCAAGCCCGAGAAATAGTAGAACAAACTATTCCAAATCGAACCGGGGCATTAAAGGAATCCGCATGATCGCAAAAGATTTATCATTCGCTTATCCCTGGGTACTTTGGTTCTTGTTAGTTATTCCGGCAATGATCTTTTGGCATTATTTTAAAGGGCGAAAACGAGAACCGGGAATAAATTATTCTTATTTAAAATTTGTAGATGGGATTTCTTCCAACTGGAAAGAAAAATTAAAAGACGTTCCAATTTTTCTACGCGCTGCTGCTTTGGCTTTTATGATCATTGCTTTAGCGCGTCCGCAGACATTTTCTTCGGGCGAAAATATTTATGCCGAAGGGATTGATATTTCGCTCGTGCTTGATATTTCGGGCAGTATGCTTGCAGAAGATTTACGCCCAAACAGATTGGAATCTGCAAAAAACGTAATTGATAAATTTATTGAAGGAAGAGTTTCTGATCGAATCGGGTTAGTTGTTTTTTCACGATACGCTTTTACGCAATGTCCCTTAACGGTCGATTATAAAGTACTGCGAAACCTTTTAAGTGAAATAAAAAGCGGAATGATCGAAGATGGTACTGCTATTGGCAATGCTCTGGCTAATGGTACAAACAGGTTGAAAGACAGTGAGGCAAAAAGCAAAATAATTATTTTACTTACGGATGGTGTAAACAATGCCGGCGAAGTTGATCCTTTGACAGCGGTAGAGATTGCGAAGAATTATGGAATAAGAATTTATACAATTGGCGTTGGCACGCGCGGTGAAGCGCCTTATCCTGTCCAAACTCCATTTGGAATTCGTTATCAAATGGTTCCTGTTGAAATTGACGAACCTTTGCTTAAAAATATTGCCGGATCTACGGGGGGGCAATATTTCCGTGCAACTGATAATCGGACACTGAATGAAATTTATAATAAAATAGACAAGCTTGAAAAAACTAAAGTGGAAGTTACTTCCTATCAAAGTGCTGCTGAACTTTATTATGGCTGGCTTAAAATCAGTTTACTTTTAATTCTATTAGAATTGATTTTAAGTAAAACAATTTTGAGGAGGCTGCCTTAATGTTTAGGTTTGAACATCCGGAGTATTTAGCTTTTCTGTATTTAATTCCGATTCTTATTGCCGGCTACTGGTTTGCCGTTTACCTGAAAAATAAATCGCTTGTAAATTTTGCTGATAAGAAACTCCATTCTATCGTAATTCCTGATTACAGTTCAGTTAAAAATATCTTACGCTTCGTACTTATCATTCTTGCACTTGTGTCGGGTATATTTGCCTTGGCTAATCCTCAGGTGGGTAGTAAATTGGAAGAAGTGAAACAGCAGGGTATAGATGTAGTTATTTGTCTTGATGTTTCATTAAGCATGCAGGCAGAAGACATTAAGCCGAACCGATTAGAAAAAGCAAAGTTTCAAATTTCAAACTTGATTCAAAAACTTCGCGGCGATAGAATTGGATTGATTATTTTTTCAGGTGATGCTTATGTGCAGTTTCCACTCACAACAGACTACTCGGCTGCAAATTTATTTTTATCTGCTGTTGATTTTAATTCTGTACCTCAGCCGGGGACTGCAATTGCTGCAGCAATCAATATGGCTGTTCAATCATTTGATTCTGTAGCAACACAAAAAGTAATTGTTGTGATCACCGATGGCGAAGACCACGAAGGTGATATCGATGCTGCAGTTTCCGAAGCACAAGAAAAAAATATTAAGATATATGCAATTGGTCTTGGATCACCGGATGGCGTTCCGATCCCGGTTTATGATCCCAAAGGACGACCAATGGGATTTAAAGAAGACCGAATGGGAAATACCGTGCTTACTAAACTTGATGAATCAGTTTTAATAAAAATTACTGAACAGGGTAATGGCAAATATTTTCGCGGTTCAAATTATGATGATCATCTGGATAAAATATTTAAGGATTTATCAGAAATTGAAAAGACTGAGTTCGGCGTTAAGAAAGTAACTGATTATGAAGATCGGTTTTATTATTTCCTGATACCGGCAGTAATGTTTTTATTCGCAGAATTTTTTATGACTGACAGAAAATCCAAATTCTATAAAAAGTTAAATCAAAAATTAGGTTTAGAAAAGAAAGATTAATTATTAAGATAAGTTTATGAAAAAATATTTTTTTGTTTTACTCATAATATCAATACAAGTAATTTCTTTTGGTCAAAGCACACGCTCATTGAATAATGATGGTGTTGATTTATACAAAGATGGAAAATTTAATGATGCTGAAATTAATTTTAAGAAAAGCGTTGAAAGTGAACCTGAAATTTTCGAGTCTAAATTCAATCTCGGCGATACGTATTACAAACAGGGCAAGTATGACGAAGCTATAAAAACTTATCAGTCGCTGCAAAGTCAGACAAATGATAATGAATTAAAAGCAAAACTGCAGCATAATATTGGCAATTCGTTTTTAAAATCTCAGAAACTAGAAGAGAGTGTTAATGCATATAAAAATGCGCTCAAACTAAATCCTAACGATGAAGACACGAAATATAATTTATCTTATGCCCTATCCTTATTAAAGGATAAACAAAATCAACAGAAGAATGATCAAAACAATAAGGACCAGAAAAAGGATAACAAACAAAATAAGGATGAGCAGAACAAGGATCAGAATAAACAGGATAATAAAGATCAAAAGCAAGATAAACAGGATCAGCAGAATCAAAACCAACAACAGCAAAATCCAAAAGATCAGCAAACTAAGCAAGACGCTTTGAAACAAAAGCCAAGTAAAATTTCAAAAGAGGAATCGGAAAGAATTTTGAATGCGTTAAAGAATAATGAGAAAGATCTTCAGAAAAAATTGCGGAAGAAAGCAGGTAATGTTGTTCGAACTGACAAAGATTGGTAAAATGACTTCAAAAATATTGCTGTTAATTTTATTTTTCAGCTCACTTAATTATGCTCAAAAATTCTATGCTTCAGTTGATAAAAATAAGGTTGGGCTAAATGAGCAATTCGAAATATCTTTTACTTTTGAAGGGAAAGATATTAACAGTTTAAATAATTTTACCCCGCCTGCATTCACAAATTTCCTTACACTTTCCGGACCGAATCAATCAACAAGTATGCAGATCATTAATGGTAATGTTTCTGCATCACGAACATATTCTTATTACTTACAACCAAGAAGCATCGGTAAATTTTCTATCGGCAGCGCTTCAATTCAATTTGATGGTGGAACCTTTAAAACACAACCTCTGACAATCGAAGTAGTGAAAGGAAATACACTTCCGCAGCAGCAGTCAAATGATAATACTATATCGAATGCAGATATTGGCGACAACTTATTTATTCGCGCCATTGTTGATAAACAAAAAGTTTATCTCGGCGAGCAAGTTACAGTTGTCTATAAGCTTTATACCCGATTAAATATTGCCTCGCAGATGTCTATTAATAAACTTCCGAATTACGAAGGGTTTTGGTCGGAAGAAATTGAGACTGCGAACAATATTGATTTTACTACAGAAGTAATTAATGGGAAACAATACAGGGTGGGGGTTCTAAAAAGAGCTGCACTTTTTCCTTCTCAAACCGGGGAGCTTTCAATTACACCGTTCGAATTAAATGTTCCGGTACAAATTCAAACGAAAAAAAGAAGTAATAATATCTTTGATGATTTTTTTAATGATCCTTTCGGAAGAAGTGAGACTTATGAATACAATGCGAAGTCAAATACTGTTAAAATCTCAGTTCTTCCACTTCCCGAATTAAAAAAGCCGAAGTCTTTTGCCGGCGCTGTCGGGAAGTTTGAAATCACTTCTTCTATCGAACAGAAAAAATATAAAACTAATGAACCTATAACGATTAAGCTTACAATTTCTGGCTCCGGAAATATCAAACTTTTAAATATACCAGAATTAAATCTGCCTACAGGATTGGATAAATATGAACCTAAAACTGATGAACAAATCAGTGCAGGCGTTGTTGTAACTGGAGTAAAAACTATTGAGTATGTTATTGTTCCAAGAATTGCAGGCACAAAAGAAATTCCCCCCGTAGAATTTTCCTATTTCGATCCTTCAAAAAAATCTTACGTAACGTTAACTACCCAAAGTTACACAATTGATATTGCTCAGGGTGACGCAGACAATTCAGAATACGCAAACAAACAGGGTATAGAAACACTTGATCAGGATATTAGGTATTTAAAAATCGAACCTGATGATATTTCAAAAAATTCCGGCATTATTCTTTTTCACTTTGGATATTGGATGTTTTTTATTGTTCCGTTTCTCGCAGTAATTTTACTTGTTAATTGGAAACGGCGTCAGGATAAGCTTTCAGGAAATGTTCAACTGATGAAGTTTCAACGTGCTCAAAAAATTGCGAAGAATAGATTGAAAGCTGCAAAAAAATTAATGGAAGAAAATAAAGTCGAAATTTTCTTTACTGAGATTTCGCTTGCACTGTTTGGCTATCTTGAAGATAAATTACACATTTCAAAAGCAGAGTTTACTCTTGATCGTGCTTGTGAAATTTTAACAAGTAAAAATATTCCAGAGCAGATAATCAATGAGTTGAGAGATTCCGTACAAAAGTGTGAGTTTGTCCGATTTGCTCCTAATACTGATGGAGAAGCAGCTATGAAAGAAATGTATGAAATTATTTCACACATAATTGTTGAGATTGAAAGGAGCATAAAATAATTTATGAAAATTCCTTCAAATCAAATGATTAAAATTTTTTACCTATTAATTTTATTTCAATTGCCGGATTTATCTAAAGCAGCACAAAATGTAGAGAATATTTTTAACTCGGCAAATCAAAATTATAAAACAGGAAATTTTGAATTTGCTGCTTCTGAATATGAAAAATTAATTAGCCAAGGTTATGAAGGCACTTCACTTTTTTATAATCTTGGAAATTCCTATTACAGACTTGGAAAACTTGGAAAGGCAATATTAAATTATGAAAAAGCACTAAAGTTATCACCCGGCGATGAAGATGTTTTACATAATCTTGCTTTTGTAAATTTGAAAACTGTTGACAAAATTGAAACTCTGCCAAAGTTTTTTCTGTTTCAATGGTGGGAAAATTTACTCGGTTTATTTACTGTTAATGGATGGAGTTATTTTTTACTCGGACTATTTCTATTGATACTTACTTGTGTAGTAGTTTATTTTTTTATCAAAAAAATTGAATACCAAAAGGCTGCTTTCCTTACAGGATTGTTTCTCAGTTTAATTTTCCTTTTTACTGCTTCAATTCTAACAATAAATCTTAATCGGGAAATGAATTGGAAATTTGGGATAGTAATGACTACCAAGTTAACCGCTAAAACTTCGCCGGATTATCAAAGTAAGGATTACTTTTTAATTCACGAAGGTCTAAAAGTTAAAATTGAAGACGAACTTCAAAATTGGTATAAAATCAAATTACCCGATGGAAAAATTGGCTGGGTGATTAAAGGAGAACTCGAAATTATTTAGTACAATAATTAATGCTTTTTTTAATGACAGAAATTGAATAGTTTTAATACCAGAATTATTAAAAAAATGAAAGGAAATGCATGAAAAAAATGACCTTTTTCTTTGTATTTATTCTTGCTGTTGGATTTTCAACCAAAATCTTTGCACAGGAAATTACAAAAGACTCAAACACAAAAACCGAACAAACACAAACTGTTGACTCGAATAAACCTTTTAACACAGTTTGTCCTGTTAGCGGTGAAGAAGTTAACCCGGAAATTACATATCAGTATGATGGTAAAACTTATGCTTTATGCTGCAAAAGCTGTTTAAAGAAATTTAAAAATAATCCTGAGAAGTACATCGGTAAATTAAGTGAAGATGGAAAATCAATTAAAAAGAAATCTGAATAAAGGGAAGGTTTATAAAATGAAGTATCTATTATTTGTTTTTGCTTTTGTACTTGGGTTAACTTTTTTCTCAAGCGCTAACACTGAAGATGAGAATTGCTGCAAAAAAAATAAAATGGAATGTAAACAAGATCAGAAATGTTCAATGGAACATGGCTCGATGGTTTGCATGGATGACAGCACCAAATCTGAAATGAAGTGCAAAAAAGACGGCGACATGAAAATGGACTGCTGCAAAAAAGATGACAGTAAAAAAATGGATTGCTGCAAAGGCAGTGATGACAAAAAAGAGTGCAAACATTCTGATATGGAAGACGAATCAGAAGACAGTTCAAATTAAATTTTAGTTGTGTAATTCAAAACCCGAAGACTTTGATAAGCTTCGGGTTTTTTTGTTTAAATTTCTACATATAATTTTTATTCTTTTATGGATAATAAAAAATATAATAATACAAAATTAACTGTCGGTATAATCGAAACCTTGCTAAGTTTTATGCTGATTTTTTTATTTGTAAAATTTGGATTGAATATCTGGCTTGAAGATAAAATTAGAAGTTATTACTCGAATGATTACTTAGTTTTTTTATTATTTATTTTTTTTATGGGAATTTGTTCTGCTGCTCTGTTAAGCCCGTTTAGTTTTTACTCAGGTTTTTATCTCGAACATAAATACAATCTTTCAAATCAGTCATTCATTAAATGGGTGTGGGAAAGTTTTAAATCAGTTGCAGTATCATCCTTGATTGGGATTCCCATCATGGTAGTTTTTTATTACAACATTCTTCACTATGGAACTAATTGGTGGCTTCCCTTTGCGTTCGTATTATTTCTATTCTCAATAATCCTTGCCCGGGTTGTTCCGGTGTTTATCCTTCCACTATTTTACAAATTAATTCCAATCGAAAACGAATCTTTGAAAAATAAAATAACACATTTAGCAAGCGAAGCAGGAATAAAAGTTGAGAATATTTTCAAGTTTGACATGAGTAAAAACACAAAGAAAGCTAATGCTGCTTTTACCGGAATTGGCAAATCAAAACGAATTTTACTTGGCGATACTTTGCTGGATAATTTTTCTGAAGATGAAATTGAAACGGTCATAGCTCACGAACTCGGACACTACAAAAAGTTACATATCATAAAAAATATTCTATACGGAACGGCAGCGAGTTTTTTCACGCTTTATATTGTATCGATTCTTTATTCAAATTCTATTGCGTTTTTCAACCTAAAAAGTATTGATCAAGTAGCTGCCCTGCCTCTGCTGGCGCTTTGGTTAATGCTTATCGGATTAGTTCAAACACCTTTGGGAAACATTCTTTCCCGAAAGTATGAATACGAAGCGGATCAGTATGCAATTTATGCAACACAAAAAGCTTCAATCTTCATAACTACATTAGAAAAATTAAACAAACAAAATTTAGGCGATCCTGAGCCCCATCCTTTTATTGAATGGTATTTTTATAGCCATCCTTCAATTACAAAGAGGACTAATGCAATTTTAAAAATCGACAAAACTCCAAACAACAATCAATATTCTAAACAAGAATCTAAGACTTCGTTTTCAAATTTATGATTACATATTTCAAATTATTTTTAATTGTAATTCATACAACATTATGCTCAATACTTGCACTAGTTTTCGCCTTCATTGAAAGAAACTTTGTAGTTTACTTTTGGATATCTAAATTTTTCTCGGGTGGAATACTATTCATCACAGGCATTAAATTAAAAGTTGAAGGGCTTGAAAATATTGATCCGAAAGCTACTTATGTTTTTGTTTCGAACCATGCAAGCCAGTTTGATATAACAGCACTGCAATATGGAGTGCCAAACCGTTTGGCAATGATCTACAAAAAAGAACTTTCTAAAATTCCATTATTCGGCTGGCAGCTTGCCGCAGGACCGTATGTGAGTATTGATAGAAAAAATGCTGAAAGTGCTTTGAAAAGTATTCAAAAAGCAAAACAGGTAATGAAAGAAAAAAATGTCTCTATATTAGTTTTTGCCGAAGGTACACGCAGCCCGGATGGACAGGTTCAGGAATTTAAACGTGGTGCATTTCGTCTCGCTTCAAGCGTGGGGTATCCAATAGTTCCTATTACAATTATTGGTTCGAGTAGAATTATGCCTAAAGGAAAATTAAAATTCAATAAAGGTGAAATAATAATGCGAATAGATAAGCCAATCCCTACCCAAGAACTTAAATCGCGTCAGGACGAAATTGCGATGATGAAAACCATAAGAGATATAATAATAAAAAACTTTAACTGAAAAAAGCCGGACTATGTTTTCGATTGATGCTTCTGATGTTCAAATTATTTTTAGAAAATAAATAATGGTTGTTGGAATAATTCCTGCTCGTTTTGCAAGTACAAGATTAATGGGTAAGCCTTTAGCTGATATTGGCGGAAAGCCTATGATTCAACATACTTATGAAAGTGCGTTAAAATCTAAATTACTGAATAAAGTTATAGTCGCAGTTGATGACTTAAAAGTTGCAGAGGTTGTCAGAAGTTTCGGCGGTGAAGCAATGATTACCCCAAAGGAAATTTCTACTGGCTCAGATAGGATTGCTTATGTTGCTAAAACTTTACCCAAAGCGAAAATTATAGTAAATATTCAAGGCGATGAACCATTTATCGAAGGAGAAATGATTGATCAGGCAATTGAACCAATGATATTTGATCGTACTGTATATATAACAACACTTGCAAAAAGAATTAACTCTGTTGAAGAATTAAAATCATCTGCAGTGGTTAAAGTTGTTTTTGATTACAATAATTATGCGATGTATTTTTCTCGCTCTCCAATTCCATTTGTCAGAGATGCAAAAACAAACTTTGAGAGATTGCAGCTTGGCGAAATTTATAAACACATCGGCTTATATGTTTACAAGCGCGATGCGCTTTTAAAATTTACGACTCTTGAAAGCACTGACCTCGAAAGAACTGAAAAGCTTGAGCAGTTAAGAATGCTCGAGAATGGTTTGAAAATAAAAATTGTGGTAACCGAGCATGAATCTTTTTCGGTTGATACACCCGATGATTTAAAACGGATCAGAGCTTGGTATAAATTTAAGCTTAGATCAGAAGCAGGCAATTAGATTGAAAAAAATATTTTTGGGAAATCTCCCTACCCCTTTCCAGCAGATTGATTTTAATAATAAGAAATTTCTAATTAAGAGGGATGATCTGACCGGAGTAGAATTATCCGGCAACAAAGTACGAAAGCTTGAATATATACTTTACCAGGCGAAACAAGAAAAATCTGACTATGTGTTTACTTGCGGCGGTGATCAATCAAATCACGCCCGAGCGACTGTAATTGCTGCATCGAAGCTCGGGATGAAAACAAAATTATTTTTGTGGGGAACCGATAGGGCTAAACCTGATGGAAATTTATTTTTATGTAAATTTTTTGGCGCCGAAATCCGTTACCTAAATTATAATGAATATCAGTATGTCAATCAGATTATGTTTGACGAAAAAAAAAGATTTGCAAAAAGAAAATTAAACGTCCATGTTATTCCGGAAGGGGGTTCTACCATCATTGGAATTAATGGATACTTTGAATTTGTGAATGAATTGAAGTCACAAGTAAATTTGAAAAAGATAAATGGAATATTAGCAGCAGCAGGAACAGGCGGAACCGCCGCAGGAATTCTTGCCGGAATGGCAGCCGCTAAAATAAATACCAAAGTTTTTGCTGTAAATGTTCTTTATCCTAAAGAAATTATCAAAGAAAAAATTCTGTTGCTGGCGGAAGCATTTTGCAGAGGAAATAAAATCAATTTAAATATTAATTCCGACAATCTTGTTATTCTTGATGGCTATTCAGGTGAAGGATATAAAAATATTTCTGATGATAAATTAAAATTGATTAGGAAATTTGCACAGCATTCCGGAATACTTTTAGATCCTGCATACACAGGCAAGTCTTTTTATGCTTTTAATGAAAGTATCCTGAACAATGATAAAAGTCCTAAAGTAATTTTCCTTCATACCGGCGGAATATTTGGTGCATTTAACAAAAGACGAAAATATTTATCTAGTTAATATGTCTTTGCCAAAGTCGGGCAGAAGACCTATTTTTATGATGTAATTTTTTAAGTGAAATGTTATAGTTGACTCAGTTCAAAAGATTTTTTTAGATAGAAATCGGAATAAATTTGAAACAGAAAAGAAATTCAAGGAGCTAACATGAGTAATAAAATTCGTGTAATAGTTGCAAAAGCAGGATTAGATGGGCACGATCGAGGTGCGAAAGTTATTGCTGCAGCACTGCGAGATGCAGGCATGGAAGTTATTTATACAGGCTTGAGACAAACACCGGAAAGAATTGTAGATGCTGCGATCCAAGAAGACGCTGATGTAATTGGAATCAGTATTTTATCCGGAGCGCACATGACAATTTTCCCGCGCATTTTAGAACTGATGAAAGAAAAAGGAATTGATGATATTTTATTAACAGGAGGTGGTATAATTCCAGAGGATGATATGAAAGAATTAAGAAAAATGGGAGTGGGGGAATTATTTACTCCTGGCGCATCCACACAAAATATAGCAGAATATATTAAAAAATGGTGTGCAGAAAACCCGCGAAAGCTAACAGTATAGAGAAGAGTTAATTCCCTTTATATTTGCTTAAACCACCGCCATAGGTTGCCATCCATTTATTGCCTGCGCCATCAATTGCGATAGAAAAAATCCTGTCATTTGGTATTCTTGAATTTGTTGTATTATAGTTTATCCAGGTGTTTCCATCAAATTTAGAAATTCCAAGATATGAATTTGCAAACCATTTGTTATTTTGGTCATCAACTGTAACGTAGAAAACTTCGTCCGAAGGTAAGAATTGGTTTGTTGTCCAATTCGTACCATCATAAAAAGCCGAGCCGCCCGGTATCTGATTGACAAAGCCGATTGCAGCCCAAATAATTCCTGAATGATCTATCGCAATATTCATTGCATTGTTTGAGAACCCTGTTTTAAAGCTATTAAATCTTACCCATGAATTACCGTTGAATTTTGCAATCCCTTTATCATAAGTTCCAGTCCAAATATTTCCTTCAGCATCAACAGCGACTGTCTGTATGAAATTAGATCCGACATCAGAATTGGTTGTATTATAAACATTCCAGGTGCTTCCATCGAAACTTAAGAGGCCACCGCCAGCAGTTCCCATCCATTTTTTGCCGTCAGGTGCAATTGCAATACAGTTTATCTCATTAACAGGTAAACCTGAATTGGATGTATTATAAATAGTCCAGTTAAGGTCATCATAAACAGCCAAGCCGTAAGTTGTCGCTATCCATTTTTTATTATCTGTGTCAATTGCGATGTACTTTACAAAATTTGAAGGCAGGGGGGAGTTTTCTTCCGAATAAGTTTTCCATTGTTGATCATCAAACCTAACTAAACCATTTCCGTTTGTAGCAGCCCACTTGATAATTCCATTCTCAATTGCAACGTGAGTAATATAATCGGAAATAAGTCCAGAGTTTGTAGTAGAATAATTTACCCAAATTAGACTATCAGTTAAATTTAAAAAGGGGTACTTTGTTGTACCACTGAATATCTCCACCTCCGATTTCGAGTCCCAATAACCGCTGATGCGGAGTCTAACTTCATACTTCCCAGGGAGAATCCCATCAATAATATCAGGAGTAAATTTATTTGTGGACGAATCGTTAAGAATAATTTCTGCTCCACGTGGATTTGAATCAATATTTAGTTTACCGAAAACTCCGCTGATTTTTTTATAGTCAATAAAAGTCATGGTTAATGAATCATTACTTACTACAACTGATAATGTAACATCCTTAAAGTATTGCTTCTTAAGTAATAGTTGATAAGTCCCCCCCTGCAAAAATTGAATGGTATCAGGAGTTAAATAGCCTGTAAATTTTCCATTCAGATAAATTAATGAACCAGACGGACTGGAATCAACAAATAATTTACCGGTCGGCAAAAGTTCATCATTAGTTGTTACCGACACAATCTTATCACAAGAATTTATCAGAAGGAACTGAATAATTACAAACACAGAGAGTATAATTTTCATCAAATATTTCATCATCATAATAAAAAGTTAAGGTAAGCCTGGGGTATAACCGAACGATTTTATAAATGTTTCATTGAAAACAGCCCCTGTCTGTGAACGGACAAAAGAAGCAAAGATCCCAAAGCCTCCATCAATATTTGTGTAGTCCGTTTCGTCAAGTTTAACGGTGAAGTCATCCAAGAATCCATTTGTGGTAGAGTAATATCGAGAGAGTTCTTCATCAAAAACTAATAAGCTAAGGACAGCTCCGAGTATTATATAATGGGACTTGTCTTCATCCCCTTCGCTAATTTGTCTAAATACGGAATCGAGTGAAGTCATTTCAAATCTTACGGTGTTAGTGTTTGTTACCCCTGGGTACTCGGGAACCCAATTTCCATTTTCGTTACTATAAGTAATAGGGATATCCTTCCCATATCTTATACCATCGACTAAATAATAAAAAGTAAGTTTTGGAAGATACCACCTGCTCGATACTGGTCCGTCCCAGATAAATTGAAAATATTGCTGATCCTCCACCGGCAGAAGATGGTCGCTTGAGGTATCAAAGGTGACACTTTCCGGGAGTTTAGTAAGTGCGGATAATGTTTTACCGCTGGGTAGAACAGCAACTATCTGAAGGGAATCATCTCCGTTTATTTCGAAATCGTTTGTGTAATAAAAAAATTGCTGCGCATTATATCTCGAAGTATCTTCTCTTGAAATTACTGTGTCTCGTAAAAAAAAAGCTCGATCATTTTGAACTAGTAATATTGTAGCATCTTTCACAGAAGGATCTGCCGAATTAATATAAGGATCATAACCTGGCACGTCGTAGGTTTTTAGCAGCACGGCTGTTTGAAATGATGAATCTGGATTTATTATTGAATATAAAATATATTTTTCTTGAAAATCTATTTTCGGATTAAACTCTTCTTCACAGGATAAAATACTCAATGAAGCAAGTATTACAAGAGATAGTAATAGTCTTTTTTTCATATTGAAATTCTCAAAGTTGCAGTTGGTAATATTGGCAGCATATTTACTCTTTGTCCCGTTTTTCTATCAAAGTAAAAAATATTTTTTCGGTCGTAAACATTTAGCACATTTATACTAAAATCGAGATTTGTAAATCCCAGATTAAATTCTTTGGAAATGTTAAAATCTAATCTGTGATAGGTCGGCAGTCTGCCAAGATTCCTATCTGCGAGCACAGTGAATGGAAGGTAAGTGCCGAATAAACTTCCAATATTAAAAAGATCTTCAATATATAACTTGTCGTAGTAACCAACTATTTGAGTAAATGGTAAACCAGAATTGAAAAACCAGCTTACACTGCTTTGCCAGCCGTCGCCAAAATTAAAAGATAGATTCAACGTAACACTATGCCGCGAATCATATTTCGGATATGAAATCCATCCATCAATATTTCTATATGCCCAGCTTAATGAATATGAAGCAGATGCGTCAATAATTCCATTTGAATATTTCAGCCAATATTCCGAACCGTAAGCTTCGCCACTGCCATTAATAAAGTCTGGGTCAGAGGCTTGAATTTTATTTTGATTTTCTTCGGCTGTATTATTTAATTTTTTATAATATCCTTCAACTGTGAAAGTTAGATTTTGAATTCCATTATACTCTAAGCCCAAAACATAATGAGTAGCGTCAGAAGGTTTTAAGTAATTGGGAGTAATCACCCAAGGTTCGAATAAAGAAATTACTTCACTCTCGTTTGTTAGAGTAATCAAATCCTGAGAGTAAATACCCCATGCACCTTTCAACGCAAGGAAGGGGAAAACCCGGTAAGTGACATTAACTCTCGGTTCAGCAATTGGTCCGGTTTGCTCGCTAAGTGAAATAACATTTAATCTGCTTCCGATATCCGCACCGAAATCTTCATATCTTAAAAATTTATATTTGGCATAAAGTACTAATTGAAGTGATTTGTCATTTAGATCTGTTGTAGCGCCTTGAAGGTTTTCAAAATTTAATTCAGTGTTGATAGACTTTATACTGTAACCGGCTTTGATTTCATCCTTTGATTCGGCAATGTATGAAACATCAGACCGAAGAGTTACATCATTAATGAAATTTCTTCGTGGTTTTGTAATGCTAAAGTTGGGAAAAACTTCGCCATAGAAATTACTGATAGAAAAATTTGTTTCGGAATATACCGGTACATTTTCCCATTCTTGAAAAAGATACGCTCCATAAATATTGTTACTCCATTTATAATCTGCTTCACTGCTATTGACTCCGATTAATTGATCTAAGCTATTAAATCCGTGCACTGAAATTTTTGTCAAATTTCCAGAACCATCACTAATATAATTGAACTTGAACGAAAGGTCATAAAAATCGAATGGTGCATCTTTATAGTTTAAGAATTTTTTTAGAATGCCGTTAAATGTACTCTTTCTTCCAGAGACAATAAAAGATCCAATTGGCAATGGACCTTCAACCGAGGCTTTGGCTGTCAGAAAACTGCCTGTTACGTTGGCAGCAAATTTATTTTTATTTCCATCTTTAGTAACGAGATTTAAAACAGAAGAGAGTCGTCCGCCATAATCAGCGGTGAATCCGCCTTTAAAAAATTCTACTGCATTAATAATTTCCGGATCAATAATACTAAATAATCCGAGTGCGTGAAAAGGATTATAAACAGAAACTCCATTGAACAAAACTAAATTCTGATTACTGCTTCCGCCGCGAACATAATAACGTGCAGAAACATCGCCGGTTGATTTTACTCCCGGAAGAAATTGGAGTGATCGAAAAATATCTGTCTCAACACTTTGTGGAAGATATTCAATCTCACGAATGGTCAATTTCTGCAGCCCGATGTCGGTTTCATTGGGGCGGTCATATTTCTCACCAATTTTTTCAATAGCTTCTAATTTTATTGCGGAAGGAGCGAGTTCGATTCTTAATTGCGTGATTTGATCGGCTGTTAATTCTATGCGGATTTTTTTTTGCGAGTAACTGAGATAACTGACAATTACATTAAAACTCTTTCCCGCTGGAATTCCCGGTATGGTGAAGTTTCCTTTTAAATCGGCAGAAGCACCAATTTTTGTCCCTTCCAGTATAATATTTGCAAAGGGGAGGGCTTCGCCCGTAAGTGAATCCGTCACACTTCCTCTTAATGTACCCAATTTTTGAGCTTCGGTGTTGAGGCAGCTAACTAAAATAAAAACAAAAGTGAGCAGGACAAAATATTTCAAGAATCAGTACTATGCTATGTAATTAATATTAATCTATCATTAAACATATTACCATAAATGAACTTTGTCAAGAAAAATAATTTTACTGAAATTTATTCTAAAAATAGAGGAAGGGTGAAATGGAAAGTAGTACCAAATCCTTTTTTACTTTCAGCCCAAATTTTGCCGTTATGTTTTTCAATCATTTCATGACAAAGAATTAATCCAAGTCCCGTTCCTTTTTCCTGTGCTGTTCCCGGTGTGGTAATTGAATTATCGAGCGTAAACAATTTGGAAATCATATCCTCATCCATTCCAATGCCGTTGTCACGGATAGAGACCTTTATAAACTGCTCCGACAATTCAGCAGTTACTTCTATTTCGCTATTAGGATTACTGAATTTTATGCTATTTGTAATTAAATTTTGCAAAACAGAAGTGATCATTTTTTCATCAGCCGAAACGAAAATATTTTTTTTAACATTGTTTAATATTGTAATCCCTTTTAATGAAGAAACACCCACTAGTACTTGCTGGACATTTTCCACTAGTTGACTAAAATTAAGTTTAGCTGGAGAGAAACTCATTTTACCAGATTGTAGCCTCGACCATTCAAGTAAATTTTCGATAAGCTTATAAACATTCTTAATAGTCTTATGTATATTTATCATAAAGCTTTTAATATCGGGTTTGTCAAGAGAATCAAATTCGTCAACCATTATCTCACTTAGACCAAGTAATCCGTGAAAAGGGCTTCTAAGATCGTGAGCCACAACTGAGAAGAATTTGTCTTTACTTGCATTCAAACTTTTCAATTCTTCATTGTACTTATGAATTTTTTGTTGCGCCTTGATTCTTTCTGATATATTTATAAAAGTTACAACTGCCCCTATTACTTTATTATTTTTTAAAATAGGATGCGCCCAATATTCGATTTGAAGTTTTGATCCATCGGATTTCCAGAATACTTCATCTTCGTTATGTAAATTAGCGTCATTTTTAATCGTGAGGAGAATACGACAGCTTTCAATTGGGTAGATTGAACAATCCGGATAAGAATGATGAATAAGATAGTGCATATTTTTTCCAATAAAAAATTCAGCTTCCGAGTAACCTAATATCTTGGCGCAAGCTTGATTAGCCATAAAACAAATTCCATTAACATCAGTGGCAAAAATTGCTTCAGCAGTTGAATCAAGTAATAATCTGATTTGTTCCTCACTTTCTTTTAACTGCGTTTCAGCACGCTTTCTCTCAATGGCATTTGCAATTTGACTAGAAACGAATTGGAGGATAGACAATTCGTTTTTACCAAAACGTATTGATTCATTATAACTTTGAATAGCCAAAACGCCAATTGTTTTAGACCCAACTACTAACGGAACTCCTAGCCAATCAATACTTGGCTCGCCTACGCTAACAACCTCACCATTCGCCTCCAATTCGTTGAAGATTTCAGGAGGTGCGAGTAAAGGTTTTCCGGTATTTAGGACATATTCAGTCAGACCCTTTGCTTTCTTTTGGGGCGCAGGAGGCTGGTCAATCTCATCAACAAAAAATGGGAAACTAATTGTATCGGTCAGCTCATCGTATTCAGCAATATAAAAATTTTCTACCGGAATTAATTCACCAAGTATTTTATGAATAAGCTCATACAATTCATTCAAATTGTTCGAGTCGTGTACAGCTTCAGAAATTTTGTATAGGGCATTATTTATTTTTTCTTCTTTCTTTCTTTCAGAAATATTTCTTATTACAGCTACTCTAAGGTCTTTGCCTTTGTATAAAAAATTTTTTGCTGTGATCTCTAGAGTCTTTATAGTTCCATTTTGTAATTTGGCGTTAACCTCATAAGACTTTTCGTATTTATTTGAAATATTTTTATAAAGTAATTCCTTATCTTTTTCGGTCGCAGCAAAAAGCTCTATAATATTTTGATTTTTAAGTTGCGATAAAGAAGTATTAAAAAGTTTAAGAATTGATTCATTAGCATCGACCACCACTCCTTTATCATGGATAATAATTCCTTCTGTAGATAGATTTGCCAGCATTTTATATCGTGATTCATCTTCACTTAATCGGGTTTCAATATTTCTATATTCTGTAATATCTTTCAATGAAATAATAACATAATTGGCTGCGTCGTCAATTTTTAAAAGTGAAAATTTAAAAGTCAACCATTTTATTAAGTTTTC
>DAOLIQ010000042.1:0-27908 GCA_035328465.1 Ignavibacteriaceae bacterium
TTCATCATATCATAAGTTTTTACCTTACCTGCTTCAATAACTTTTGCAATTGCTTTTCTAATCTTATCAGCTTTTGATTTTTCATCAAGATGATCAAGCATCATACATGCACTAAGAATCATAGCAATCGGATTAACGATTGAAGGATTTAATTCCTGATATTTTGGTGCGCTGCCATGTGTTGGTTCAAACACAGCAACTTCTTCACCGATGTTTGCACTGCACGCAAAGCCAAGCCCACCAACTAGCCCTGCAAAACCATCTGATATAATATCACCAAACATATTTTCTGCAACGATAACTCCGTAGGTTTCAGGGTTTTTAGTCAGCCACATCATTTGTGCATCTATGTTCGTATCCCACAATGCAATGCCCGGGTAATCTTTTGCAATTTCCTTTGCTTCTTTAAACATCATACCGGAAGTTTCGCGAAGTACATTTGGTTTTTCGCACAATGTAAGATTTGTGTAACCATATTTTTTAGCATATTCAAAACCAGCACGAATAATTCTTCGTGAAGCATTTCTTGTAACAATTCTTGTTGAGATTGCCATATCTTCGCTCGGAACATCTTTAAAGAATTTCATTTTTGGATGAGTCTCTAAAGCATCACGAACTTGTTTGGGAGGATTAGTCCACTCAACACCGCCGTACAATCCTTCAGTGTTTTGTCTAAAAACAACAGCATTTACTAAAGGCTCATCAAATCCACCTTGTGCATTTCTGATAATAAAATTTAAAGGGTTACCTTTGAATGATTGGCAAGGACGAATACAAATATCGAGATTAAACTTTTGTCGTAATCCAACGATAGGAGAGAAGTAAACATATCCTTTCCCTTTTAATGATGGATCAAGCTCTTTGTCAGCAGCATCTTTAGGTTTAGAAGTGATTGCTCCAAACAAACCAATTTTATGTTTTTCAAGTAAATCGATTGTGCGTTGAGGAAGCGCATTACCCTCACTGCACCAAAAATCCCAGCCGATATCTCCATGAACATATTCGGCATCAAAACCGACTGCATTTAAAACTCTTATTGCTTCCGGAAGTACTGTTTTACCAATGCCATCGCCTGGCATAGCAACGATTGTTCGCTTCATGAATTTCCTTTTCATTATTAAATATTTCTAATTCAAAATTAGATATTAAGACTTGATCAGGCAAGGAGGTAATTAAGTTTTTAAAATAGACTAAAAGAATAATTTTAATTGCAAGATTTTTAATTCATGTAACTAATTGTGAACATGCAATTAGGGCACAGAAAGCATTAATTTGATTATTTGAGCTGAAGTTTAGTAATAGTAAATCGAATCAGTAAAATTGATCTAGCGGATTACTTTTTTTCTTAGTTAGCAGGTAGAAAAGCCCGCTTAATTTTATGAAGGGTTATTTTTTTTGCTAAATATGAATTATCTACCGGTAAAAAAGGACACACAAATTGAAAAATCATAGCACGATTTTTGAATAAAACTAAACCAAAAAAGTTTTAGAATTGAAAATCAATAACTACAACATAGAGCGAATTTACAAATATTCCGAAATATTCAGACTTAATTCTGAAAATGAATTACTGCCTTCTGATATTCAGGAAGAGTCACGTCAACTACTGACTCTTTTAAAGGAACTTGAAAAGTCACAACAAGAGCTTCAAATTATATCCGAAACTTCTATTGATGTTATTTTTAGAATTTCAATGACAGGTAAAATTTCGTTCATTACACAATCTTGCAAAGATCTTCTTGGTTATAAGATAAATGAATTGATCGGGCAGCCGTTTTCTATTGTAGTCCCAAAAGATAATTTCGATGAATATTTTAAGCTGATTCAGAAATTATTTAAAGAAAATGAGATAATCGTTTTTGATATTTTATTAGTCCGAAAAGATGGCAGGAAAATACCTTGTGAGATCACAGGAAAAATTTTTCAGCTCAATGGTAAAAAGGTTGGGCAGGGAATAATTAGAAATATTGAGAAAAGAATTGAATACCAAAAGAGACTAAACGAATCAGAAAATATTTTCAAATCAATCTGGGATAATTCAGTTGAAGGGCTGAGGATAACCGACGAAAATGGAATTGTAAAGATGTGCAACAGTGCTTATGCTGCTATGATTGGGAAAGAAAAGAGTGAGGTAGAGGGAAAATATTTTTCTGAAGCATACGCTGAAAGCTTTCAGGAAAAAGCATTGAGACGTTTTCGGGAAATATTTTCAGAAGAAGGATTCCGAAGCAAATTTGAAGCAAATGTTGAACTATGGGATCAAAGAAAAATAGTTGTTGAAATTTCAAATTCATTCATAAACGATTCAAGCGGGGAAAAACTTCTATTCAGTATATTCAGAGAAGTAACAGAGAAAAAAAATCAAGAAAAGTTATTAACTCAAAAAGATAATCTGTTAAATGGTATTGCCGAAGCAACAAGAAAGCTAATAGCTTCACAAAATATTGCATCCGGGTTTAATGCAGCATTAGAAATATTAGGCAAAGCCGCTGGTGTTAATAGAGTTTACATTTACGAGCATCAGGTTTATAAAGATACTGGTGAAATGTATGTCCGAATTAGATATGAATATTCTTCAAATATGATTGAATCTCAAATACAAAATCCGATGCTGCAGAAGTTATCTTATTCAAGATTTGCATCATTAAATTTTTACGAGAATTTTTCAGAAGGTAAATCACTTAAGTTTTTAATAAAATCCCTCCCCCCATCTGAACAAAATATTTTTATAGATAATAATATTAAATCCATAATTCTTGTCCCAATATTAATTGATAAAGTCTATTGGGGATTTATCGGGTTTGATGATTGCACCACTGATCGAGTGTGGACAAAGAATGAAGAAGACCTTTTAATTACAATGGCATCTACAATCGGTGCTGTTCTTAAAAGAAATAAAATTGATGAAGAACTTAAAACAAAAAATAAAGAACTTGATCAGGCACTTATTGACGCGCAAGCTGCCGCAAAAGCTAAAAGTGAATTTCTCGCCTTAATGAGTCACGAAATAAGGACTCCAATGAACGGTGTAATTGGAATGACCGGGTTACTATTGGATACAAATTTGAATGATGAACAAAAGGATTTTGTAAACACTATCCGATTAAGCGGTGAGCAGCTTCTAGTAATTATTAATGATATTCTCGATTTTTCTAAAATTGAATCTGGAAAACTTGAACTGGAAAATCAAGCCTTCGATGTTAGAGAGTGCGTGGAGGATTCACTCGAACTTTTGTCCTCAAAAGCATCTGAGAAAGGAATAGACCTCACTTATCTTGTTGATAGTAATGTCCCGGTCACTATAAATGGTGATATCACACGATTAAGACAAGTCCTTACAAATCTTATTAGTAATGCAATCAAGTTTACATCAAAGGGGGAAGTATTTATTTCTGTAAATGCCAGAGTTATAGAAGATAATATTTATGAACTTTACTTTGCCGTTAAAGATACAGGTATAGGAATTCCGAAAAGTAAAATGGATAGACTGTTCAAATCATTTAGTCAAGTAGATTCTTCAACAACAAGAATATTTGGAGGCACAGGTCTCGGCTTAGTGATAAGTAAAAAATTAACCAATCTTATGGGAGGGGATATCGGTGTTGAAAGTGAATATGAAAAAGGAAGCACTTTTTATTTTAACATCAAAGCCGAAGCTGTACCTTCTCCTCCAAAAATTTATCTTTCGGGAAAATCACCTGAATTATCCGGCAAAAAAATTTTGATCGTTGACGATAACCTTACAAATCTAAAAATTCTTTCTATCCAGACCACAACTTGGGGAATGATTCCAATTGCCCTAAATAATCCACTTGATGCCTTAATCAAAATTAAGGATGGTGAAAAATTTGATATCGCAATTCTTGATTACCAAATGCCAGATATCGACGGGCTTCATCTCGCTATGGAGTTCAGAAATTACCCGATCGGTGAAAAACTTCCAATTGTTATTCTTACCTCGCTGGGGAAAAAGGATACGCTTGAAGAACTGGAGAAGGCAAAGCTTTCAGCTTTTATTTTGAAGCCAGTCAAACAATCTCAGCTTTTCAAAACACTAATTTCGGCGATATACAAATCAGACGATTTTTCTTCTACAAAATTTTTATCTCCTGCTCCGCAAGTGAACAAAAAAAACAAAGCATATTCAATGAAAATACTTTTAGCTGAAGATAATGTCGTAAACCAGATGGTTGCGACAAAGATGTTGGCAAATATTGGTTACAAAGCTGACGTCGCTTCAAATGGCAAAGAAGCTTTCGACGCAATTCAAAAAATTAATTATGATTTAGTATTTATGGATATTCTTATGCCTGAAATGGATGGGTTCGAAGCCACACGAGTTATCCGAAAGCTTGATAAGTCAATAAAACAGCCTAAGATTATTGCGATGACGGCAAATGCGATGACAGGTGACCGTGAAAAGTGTTTACGTGCCGGAATGGATGATTATCTTAGTAAGCCTATCAAAGCGGAAGAACTTGTCGCCAAGCTTTCTCAATGGGGTGAACTAATAAATCTCGAGAGTGCAAATGAATTGGAACAGATTAAAAAACAGGAGCTGCCCGTCAATATTTTGGATGAAAAAAAAATAAGTCTTTTAGCGGATATTAATACCAAGGAAGATGCTATTTTTCTTGTAGAACTTCTTGAAATTTTTATAAAAGATTTGCCAAAAGCAACCGCTAATATTACTGATGCTTATAAAAGACAGGATGCGCAAAAATTAAAATTTAATGCACATAGATTAAAAGGAAGTAGCTTAAGTTTGGGCATTGACCATTTGGCAAAAATTTGTGAGCAGATAGAAAAAGCTGCAATGAGTAATTCTTTTACAGAAGAAACATCAGCCGCTATTAAAAACTTAACAAATGATTTTGAAATACTTATTAATGAACTTGAGATGCTTAAAGAAAAATACAAAGCTGTTTGCTGAGATATATTATTCAATTCATGAATCTTTCCGATGAAAAAAAGAGCGCCACTGAATAAAACAATCAATATTACTGATTCGGAATTTGAGTCGCTAAAAAATCAGTTATTAAAAGTAAATAAGCATATAAGTTGGGAAGACATAAAGAACAAAATCATAGTCGGCGATCTGTTTTCGATAATTGATTTTTTACCGGATAAATTCATAGATCTTCTTTTTATTGATCCCCCATACAATCTAAATAAAAATTTTAATTCTGTTAAGTTCAAAGCACTTTCGCAGTTTGAATATGAACAGTGGATGGAATCCTGGTTGTCAAAAATGATACGTCTGCTTAAGCCCACTGCCTCGGTTTACATTTGTGGTGACTGGAAAACTTCAGCAGCTATTTTTAACATCGGGACAAAATATTTAAAAGTGAAAAATAGAATATGCTGGGAAAGAGAAAAGGGGAGAGGTTCAAAAGCAAATTGGAAAAATTGTACGGAAGATATTTGGTATTTTACTGTTTCGGATGATTATATTTTTAATATTAATGCAGTTAAAATCAAACGAAAAGTCTTGGCTCCATATAAAAGCAGCGATGGCAAACCCAAAGATTGGAAGGAGGAAACAAATGGCAAGTTTAGAATTACTCACCCCTCCAACTTATGGACAGATATTACAGTGCCGTTCTGGTCAATGCCTGAAAACACAGATCATCCTACGCAAAAACCAGAGAAGCTTCTTGCTAAAATTATTTTAGCAAGTTCAAATGAAGGTGATATAGTTTTTGATCCATTCATCGGTTCCGGAACCTCTGCTGTAGTCGCAAAAAAATTGAATAGAAATTATTGCGGTGTAGAACTTGATGAAAAGTTTGCCGCCACTTCTGTTAAACGGTTAAAGATTTCTGATAAAAATAATTCAATCCAGGGATTTAGGGATGGGGTTTTTTGGGAAAGAAATTCCTTAAGTGATCAAAAAAGTCAAAGTGAAAATTTGGAATAGAGAATAATAATTGCAACTTTTGTAATATAATTTAAAAAATTACGGGTGCCAGTCGACAAATTAGTGCCCAACTCCGTCAGGTTCGAAAGAAAGCAGCGGTAAGCATGCGATTTGGGTGGCTGGTTCCCTTTTTTATTTAAAAAATTTAGTTGGGAGTAAATATTTAAGTGTCCCTCTTTGAGGTTTAACTTTTCCCTCAAAGCTTATTTTTGCAATTGTAGAAGGTTTAATGCTGATATTAATACTTTGATCAGCTATTAAAACTTCCAAATGTTCAGACAAATCAGGTTGATGACCAACGAACGCAATATCCTCAACTTTAAACATGTTGGCAAGTTCAATTATATCTTTAGTCTTACAACCTGGGGCAAGTTTATTGTCAACAAAAAACTTATCGGTTAATTTAAAATGATCAGAAACAATTTCAGCTGTTTGTTTAGCTCTCAGATAGGGGGAGGAAAGTAATATGTCAATCTGTGATATTGCAACTTTCCAGAATTTAATTGCATTTTCTAGTGCTAACTTTCCTTCGGCAGTTATCTTTCGTTCGCTGTCTTTAATAAGAGGAGAAATTCTCTCAGCCTCCGCATGCCTGATTAAATAAACATTCATTCTGATCCCTCATAGTTTATAAATACAAAATTAATATTTTTATGAAAGCCTGCCAGATCACGCATTAATTCTTTACCAGATTTAGAATTCATTTTCTCATCCATTTTCTCTTTTGATTCAGAGTTTATTTCACAATAAAAATCAAATCGGCTGTCAAACATAAGAGAGTTTTCAACTTTTGCAATTTTTACCTCTTTTCCCGCGATTTGAGAAAGCAATGGCAGAGTGGTTTCTTTAAAGTGGGTAAGTATATTATTGTCGTTAGACAGTTTTAAAAAAATCAGAAGTTTATACATCAGCATTCAATAAAAAAAGAATTCAAAATATTTTCGTAAAGATTTTTATACTTTGCGTAGGTGAATTTTGGTGCTTCCAGAATTATAATATATTTTTTATCCTTACATGAATGCTCAATGAAGAGTAAGATACTTTTACCTTGTTCAAAAGCATTACTGAACCGTACATAATACTCACCGGTTGTTTTGTTTGGGAGGGGTTGACTAAAATAAGATTCAGCAGAATCAGTTGCGTTAATTTTAGCTACCGAAATATTGGTCCCCAATTTATTGTTCACGTACCTTGTCCCTTTGATTTCCTTTTTCAAATTTTGTGTAATAGAAAAATTATGAATTTCCTGCCATGTACTATCAAGTTCTATAAAATAATCCTTTAATGAGCTATTATTATTGGCTTGGTAGGAAGTATTTCCCAATTCAGTTCTGAGTAATTCAATATCTGACAGCTTGTTGATTGATTTCTTTTTTATTGAAAGATTAAAGTTATTAATTTTTTCCAAAATTATTGATTCGAATTTTGATTCCCGGCTGATATATTTTTTTTGTTTCTGATCGTAATAAAATGTATCCAAGAGAGTAGAATTCGTACCTAAAATAGGTAGCCTAATAAGTGTTGATATAAAATTTTCTGAAATAGTCTCAATCTCCTGTGAAAATTCTTCTTTTGGAAATATTGCTTTTGTAAAAGTTTTGAAAACAGATTCGACTGAATCTTCTTTAATACTATAAATTGAAAGCCTTTGAATTTCAACTGTATCTTTTGTTAAAAAATTTTCAATCAAAGAAATGAAACTATGATTTCCAACTGTGAAATTATTGGTGCTAAGATAACCATTGATCGATTTATCAATTAAATAACATTTCAAATATTCATCATAAATAGCAAAGCGATTATAAACGGGATTAGGAAATCCTAAAAGAAGAGAATAATATTTTTTAGTGCCCACTAGTAAACTATCAACGTAGAGCTTATTATAATTTTCATTTACAGGCAAGGAAAGATCAATCACACCAGAAAGAAGATTATTTTTATCTTCATTTCCTTTTAATGCCTCAGTAATTATTTCTCTGATTCGAGTGCTATAAAATTTATTGTCAGGTTTATCACCAATTTCTGAATTACAGGCAGTAATAAGAAAAATTGATAACAGGAATAAATAAAAAATGTTTTTCATCACAAGCAAATCTAACAATAAAAAAATTTCTGCACGACTAAAATATTCTGTTTTGTCGGCAGGAGGTTTTATACGATAAAATATCCGAAGACTTTAATTAGAAAGAAAAGTATTAGGATCAAGTATAGATTTGGTTGAAGGATTAAACAACAAACTACTGCCACTTTTTGGTTTGGATTCAATTGCTTCCGGTATTTTGATCCCAGGAATAATTAATCCAATATAGTTATAAACCGGTAAGAGCAGTTGTCGTTTTGAAATCCTTTTTGATTCGCCAATTGGAATGCCGGAATGATTTACATTCGATCTATCAATTAATAATTTATCCTGACTCTGTAACAAATACCTCCCGCTATATAATTCATTATAACGAATTTCAAGAATTTTCTTTAACGAATCAAATTCGAGTAAGTGATACTTTTCGTATTCTTTTGTGAATGCAACAGTGATTGCATTATTTTCACTGTGAACTAATACAGGAGTTCCAAGTTCAATTTTATTATAAATTTCTTTTGCATCTTCTCTTCCAACTCTTACACAACCATGCGAGCTTGGTTTAACTCCGAGATATTTATAATACCTATTGCCAAGCAATGCATGAAATCCTATTCCATAATTGAACCCCATCCAATTAAGCATCAAAGTGCTGTCGAATTGTCTCGAGTGCCATTGCGGCATCATTGATTGTATTACAAAAAGTCCTTCCTTAGTATTCACACCTTCGAATAATTTATCGGTACCGCTCGAAATTCCAAATGATTTTGTTGAATCACTTCTCGAGTGTAAATAACCCATTTGAGTTTTAAGATTAACTTCAATGAAGTAGGGTTTATCAGTATAAACAGTATCACGCAGTCCTGAAAAATCTGTTACAAAGTAAATTGAGTTTGATTTTGCAGTACCGTCATCATTGTTCTTAGTAATTTTTTCAGAATCGTTCTGAATGAGAATTACTGATGAAATAAAAATTATTACGGCTGAAATTCTAATCATTTTTAACTTCTTCAATTTTAAAATAATCATTTAAGAGTTTTGCTTTTTTCATTCCGACAATCTTTGCAATTGCATCTAGTTCAGAATTGCGGACTGAAGCTAAACTACCAAATTCTTTTAACAATTTTTGTGCCGTCAAGTTTCCCACTCCCTTAATATCTGTCAATTCTGTCTTTATTGTTCGTTTCGATCTTCTTTTCCTATGGAAAGTTATTGCAAAACGATGAGCTTCATCGCGTACTTGCTGTAACAATTTTAGACCTGAAGATGTTTTCGGAATAGATTCGGGCTCTGAATTGCCGGGGAAATATACTTCTTCGAGCCTCTTTGCAAGTCCAATTATATTAAAATTTTTTATTTGAAGTTTATTTAGTATTTCAACTGCACTTGAGAGTTGCCCTTTACCGCCATCAACCATAATCAAGTCGGGCAGTGCTTCGTTTTGTTCGAGTAATTTTGAATACCTTCTACCAATAACTTCCTGCATACTTAAGAAATCATCGGGACCTTCAACCGTTTTGATAATAAATTTTCGATAAAGATTTTTTTTAGGTTTCCCATCAACAAATACAACCATGCTTGCAACACTATCACTCCCTTGTATATTTGAAATATCAAAGCATTCAATTTTCCTTGGCAAGATTTTTAATCTCAAATCTCTTTGCAGAGCAGATAAAACATATGGAACATTGCCAAGGTTTTTCATTTTCTGAATTTGAATTTCTTTCAATTGAAGGATAGCATTTTCTTTACACATTTTTACGAGTGATCTCAATTCACCGCGCTGCGGAATAAATAATTTTATTTTACGTTCTGCTTTTTGTGATAGCCATTCTTCGAGCAATAATAAGTCAACCGGTTCAGTTTCCACCACAACTTCTTTAGGAATTTCTGCCTGATCAGTATAATAAAACTTTATTGCTGCTGAATATATTTCTGCCAGTTCCTCATTTTCTACAACTGAAAATCTAAGCTGCTTTTTCGAAATAAGTTTCCCGCTCCTGATATTAAAAACTGAACAGGAAGAATCTTTCCCTTCATAAGCAACCGAAATAATATCTCTGTCTTCAAAATCATCACTAACAATTTTTTGTTTAGAAGAAAGTACTGAAAGTTTTTCAATTTTATCGCGAAGAACGGCAGCTTTTTCAAATTCCAATGCTTCAACAAATTGCTCCATTTTTTGTTTCAACTCTTGAATCAGATCATCGGTTTTGCCCTTTAAAACTTTTATTGCTTCCGAAACCATTTCGTTATAATCCTGCTGTGAATATAAACCTTCACAAGGTCCATCGCATTTTTTGATATGGTAATCAAGGCAGACTTTAAATTTTTTCTTTTCAATATTTTCTTGAGATAAATCAAGCCTGCAGCTTCTGATTCTAAAAACTTCATTAATAATTTTGAGTGAAGCTTTCATATTTTTAACATCTGTATATGGTCCAAAATACTTTGCCCCATCCCTAAGTAAATTTCTGGTGGAATAAATTCTTGGGAAAGTTTCTTTAGTAACTTTTATAAATGGAAATGACTTGTCATCTTTTAAGTTGACATTATATCTTGGCTTGAATTTTTTAATTAAGTTGTTTTCGAGAACTAATGCCTCAATCTCACTATCTGTAACGATCAATTCAATATCTCTAATCTTATTCACCAATGCTTGTGTTTTAGGCGATTCAAGATTGTTCTGAAAATAAGAACGAACTCTATTTCTTAAATTCTTCGCTTTACCGATATAAATTATTTTAGTTTTATCGCCGAAGAACTGGTAAATACCAGGTTTATCCGGCAGATTTTTAAGTTTAGATTCAAGTGAAGGATTCATAACGCTTTAAAAATAATGTTATTTAAAAACATAATTTTTTGGAATCACCACAATGCCTGTTTCAGAAACAGTAAACATTTTTTTATCTTTTTCAAGGTCAAATCCTATTTCTGTACTTTCGGGAACAATTACGTTTTTATCTATAATGGTTTTTCTAATACGCGAATGTCGTCCAATATTGCAATTACTCATGATGATTGAATCAGTGATGTAGCTAAAACTATTTACCTTAACGCCGGGGCCAAGCAGGGATCTCTCTACCAATCCTCCAGATACAATTGTACCGTCACAAATAATAGAATTTAGAGTACGACCGACGCGCTCGCCTTCGTGCGATACTGTTTTTGCAGGCGGAAATTGATATTGATAAGTTCTCATTGGCCAGCTTAAATCGTAAAAATTAAATTCCGGGTTAACCGAAATCAAATCCATGCTCGCATCAAAATAACTCTCTATAGTTCCGATATCTTTCCAGTAAGGATCGGTTTTTTTATTCTCATCGAAAAATTGATATGCATTTACTTGCATGTTTTGTTTTATCATATACGGAATTATGTCCTGACCAAAATCATAGTTTCTAATTTTTTTTGCTTCCATTTCTTGAAATATTCCACGCAGAATTTCAGCATTGAAAACGTAGATACCCATATTCACGTATGAGTGTTCAGGTTTGTTGGGGATTGAAGGAGGATCGGCAGGCTTTTCAATAAATGACTGAACTTCATGCTTCTCATTGACTCCAACTATACCAAAACGGCTTGCTTCTTTTCGGGGAACTTCAATGCAGGCAATGGAAAGGTCTGCTTTTTTATCAACGTGAAATTGAAGAAATCTCATGTAGTCCATCTTATAAATATGATCTCCGCTTAGGCACAGCACCCATTTTGCTTTTTTATCAGAAGAAAAGAGATTTATATTTTGATTGATTGCATTTGCTGTCCCGAGATACCATTCATTATTTAGCTTACGCTGTGGTGGGATGGAATAAATAAATTCGCCAAGCTCGGGATTGAAAATGCTCCATGCCTCAAAAATATGTTGATTAAGTGAATCAGATTTATATTGAGTTAAAACATAAATTCGTCTCAATCCTGAGTTAAGGCAATTGGATAAAACGAAATCAATTATCCTGTATTTACCGCCGAATGGTACTGCAGGTTTTGTTCGATGAGCAGTCAGTGGGTAAAGTCTTTCTCCTTGTCCACCGGCTAAAATCATTGTTATTGTATCTCTGAGAATCGAAGAACCGGGAAAAGGCATAAATCCTCCTTATTTTTTTTATGGAATATATTGAATTATGATTTGATTGGCAATTTAAGTTTTTATTAAATTGAATTGAAAGATTAATTGATTGTTTATAATAATATTTTTGTGTCCATTTCGATTAAATATTTGATGAAAAAATATCCCCGATTGATTTCCTGCTTTACTTTTTTTATTGCTTTTTTACTTGGCTGGAATGTTTTTATTAAGGGTGGGGCGGTCAACAGCTATACTTTAGAAGATTTTCCGTTTCAAGATAACTCGAAGCAGAAAATAATTCTTGGACAAAATAAAATTGACGTGCTTCATTACGAGTTGAAGCTCGATCTATTCCCTGAATCGAAACTGCTTTCTGGTTCGGCAATTATTCAATTTAAATTAAATGATACTGCAATGGATTCAATTCATTTTAATTTTTATAATAATATGAAAATAACAAAATTGGAATTGAATCAAGAAAAAATTGATTATCAGTACTCGAATAACCTAATATCATTTGCAAATATGGCTAAGCAAGATACTTTTATTCTCGAAATAGATTATGAAGGTACTCCCCAAAAAAGCGGACTCGGCGGATTTATATTTGGAAAGTTGAATGGAAAAAGTGTTGTTTATAATTTAAGCGAACCGGATTTTGCCTCCACCTGGTTTCCGTGTAATGATTTACCAACCGACAAAGCTATGCTCGATATTTATATTACAAATGATTCATCACAAGTTTCAGTCTCCAATGGAAACTTGATTAATATTTCGTTTTCGGGTAATAGAAAAACTTATCATTGGAAAACCATTTATCCGATTTCCACTTACTTAGTAAGTGTTTATTCATCCAATTATGTTTCATTTTCTGATAAGTATATTTCGATGGATTCATCCGATACAATGTCGGTAAATTATTTTGTTTTTCCCTCTCATTTAGTCGCCGCAGGAAAAGATTTTAAAAACCATCCCAAAATGTTGAATGTATTTTCGATGCTCTTCGGAGAATATCCTTTTATTAAAGAGAAATACGGTGTGGCAGAATTTTTATGGCAAGCAGGGGCAATGGAGCATCAAACTATTACTGGCATTGGTTCTAACTTCGTTTCAGGAAATAATTTTTTCGAAGATATTTATATTCACGAACTTGCACATCAATGGTGGGGGAATGCTGTTGGTCTAAAATCCTGGAAGGACATTTGGCTGAATGAAGGCTTTGCAACTTATTCCGAAGCACTTTATTATGAAGCACTTTCCGGTTCGGACGCGCTGAAGTCAACTATGCTGTCAAAATATCAGGACCGGTTTAAGGGGAAACTTTATGATCCCGGGGAAAATCTTTTTGGTACAACGGTATATGATAAAGGAGCGTGGGTGCTGCATATGTTGAGATGGGAAGTCGGTGATGAAATATTTTTTAAGATTTTAAAAGAATATTTTAATAAGTATAAATATCTGAACGCTTCCACTGAAGATTTCAAAATTGTTTGTGAAAGTCTTAGCAGCAAAAATCTTGAAACCTTTTTTGCGCAGTGGGTTTATAAAGGAGTGGATCAAATAAAAGTTAACTACCATTGGAATAGTGTATCCGTAAATGATTCGGATTATGTTACTCTTAATATCGAGCAAGTTCAAAATGATTGGGATGTTTTTGATTTTAAACTTCAAATTCATGTTATTTATCTGGATGAATCTGCTGAGGACAAAATATTATATGTAAATCAACGCGATCAGCAATTTACTTTTAAAGTGAAAGAAAAACCTGAAAAGATTATTCTCGATTACGACAACTGGCTCCTAGGTTCATTTGAGAATACTGCAGATGCTTACGAATAATTCTTAATTAAAAATGAAATATTAAACTTGGATAAAACTTATTTTTTTATTTCCGATCTACACTTAGGATTGCAATCGAAGGAAGAAGAGCGGACTAAAGAAAATCTGCTTGTTAAGTTTCTTCAATTTGCGAAGGATAACTGTGATGAGCTTTTTATTGTCGGTGATCTTTTCGATTACTGGTTTGAATACAAACGCGTTTACCAAAAGGGATATTACCGGACTTTAACTGCACTTTCAGATATTGCCGATCGTGGAATAAAAATTCACTACTTCATCGGCAATCATGATTTTCTTCATCGGGATTTTTTCAAAACTGAATTCAATGCTGTTATGTATGAAGATGGGCAGGAATTTATTCTGAACGGTAAGAGATTTTTTATTGGGCATGGCGATGGACTTGTAAAGAATGATTACGGCTATCTGATCCTTAAAAAGATTTTACGCAACAGGTTTTTTCAAAAATTATATTCAATTATTCACCCCGATCTCGGAATTGCGATTGCAAGCGGAACAAGTAAAACAAGCAGACAATACACAGCAAAGAAGGACTACGGCGAAGCGGATGGTTTACTGAATGAAGCAACTCTAAAAATTAAAAGTGGATTTGAATATGTTATATTTGGACACGTTCATAAAAAAGCTTTTGAGAAAATAGGAGAGGGTTATTACATAAATCTAGGTTCATGGCTGGATGCACCTTGTTATGGAAAATTTAAAGATAATAAATTCGAGATAGTTAACTGGAATAAAAATGGCGAAAAAAATAAGTGATAATGATTTTCAAAAATATTTTAACGACCCCGAATTCAGGAATAAAAATAGATTGAAAGATAATAAAAAAATAAGCAGATGGAATTATAAAAAGATTTTTCTTGCAGGCTTTCTGTTATTATTTCTTGCCGGATCAATCTATATTTATTCCGGACTGCCTTCATTAGAAGAGCTTGAAAACCCCCGCCCAATGCTCGCAAGCAAAGTATTTACTTCTGATGGTGAATTACTCGGACAATTTTTTATAGAGAACAGAATTGAAACTAATATAGATTCCCTGCCGGGCTTTGTAACTGATGCTTTGATTTCTACAGAAGATAGAAAATTTTTCGACCATTGGGGGGTTGACCTTGGAAGATTTTTTAAAGCGATGCTCAAAAATGTTTTTACCTTTTCCCGTGAAGGTGCTTCTACGATTACACAGCAGCTTGCAAAAAATCTCTATCAATTAAAAGAAGGTAGAGAAAATTTGCTGGACACTGGCGTACGTAAAATTCGTGAATGGCTGACTGCAATTCAAATTGAAAAAAATTTTACTAAAGAAGAAATTCTGGAATTATATCTGAATGTTTCAAACTTTGGGCGAAGTGCTTACGGAATTGAGTCTGCTGCTAAAGTTTATTTCAATAAAAAAGCCTCTGAACTTACTCTTCCTGAAGCGGCTGTATTTATTGCTTTACTTAAATCACCCGAGTATTATGATCCTGTAAAAAATTATGAAAATTCTTTAGCAAGAAGAAATCTTGTAATGTACAATATGGTTGTTACAGGAAAACTTGACGAAAAAGAATATGAAGCATTAAAGCAGCAGCCAATTGTTTTAACCTCCGGAAGAATTAGCGGTGTAAAGAGTGAAGCTCCTTATTTTATGGAATATGTCCGCCAGCAAATGACTGCGCTGGCGACGAAGCATGGGTTTGATTTTTATCGTGATGGAATAAATATTTATACATCTCTGGATATGCGAATGCAGAAGATTGCAAACCGTGTTGCAGCAGAACATATTAAAAAATATCAGGAATTGTTTGATAAAAATTGGAACTGGGATAAAAATAAAACTTTACTTGCCAGTTTAATTGATCAGGCAATTAAGAACAACCCGCACTATATTTCAGCAAGCAGCGATGGACAGAAAGCGAAAATTTATAATCAGTTAAAAAACCGACCAAGCTTTGTAGATTCGGTAAAGAAAGATGCTGCTACAGTTGAAGTTGGGTTTGTTGTTATAGACCCTGCTAACGGACAGATTAAAGCTATGGTGGGTGGGGAGAACCAGGAATTTGGCAGAGGATTAAATCACGTTACCGGAATAAAGCGGCAGCCTGGCTCATCTTTTAAACCATTTGTTTATGCTACTGCACTAGAGAACGGCTACTATCCTGCTTACACATTATTAAATCAAAAATTTAATTATAACGGTTGGTCGCCGGATAATGCTGATAATGATTATACCGGATATGAAACCTTGCGCTGGGCGCTTGCAAATTCTGTTAATGTAATAACCGGAAGAATGACTATTAGTGAGATTGCACCGCCTAACCAGGTAATCAGACTTGCTCAGAGGATGGGGGTTAAATCCACACTTGCGCCTTATCCTTCAATCGGGCTTGGTACTTCGGAACTTACACCACTTGAGATTACCTCTGCATTCGGCACATTTGTGAATAAAGGCGTTCATGTTGATCCGATTTCGATCCTGAAAATTGAAGATAGGAACGGAGTTATGTTAGAACAATTCACCCCGGATTATACTGAAGCCCTTTCACCGCAATCCGCTTCTATAATGGTTGATATGATGCAGGATGTAATTAATTATGGAACAGGGGCGGGGGTTAGAAGATATTTCCAATACCCGGCAGCAGGAAAAACCGGCACTACACAAAACTTTTCCGATGCGTGGTTCGTGGGTTATACTCCGCAGCTTGTTGGCGGTGTTTGGGTTGGGTTTGATGATCACCGCGTAAAGTTTACTAATTGGTACGGGCAGGGCGCAAAAGCTGCTTTACCGATTTGGGCAATGTTTATGGAGGCAGCATATAAGGAGCTAAAAATTCCTCTTCAATATTTTGATCTTGATGGAAGAGTTGTGCAAGCTACTTTTTGTAGAGAGACTATGAATCTTGGTGATCCAAGAATTGCAACAGATAACTGTCCCGAGACTTATACTGACATTATAAATGAAAAGTATTTGCCAGCGATTTGCGAAATTCATAACGGGGGAGGAAAGATTAAGCGTGAGGATCAAAGCGGCGAGACAAGCTGGTAACGAAGAATTATTTCGATGTCGAAAAACTTTTCGTAACTTTGGGTTGGAAAAAAGTTTTAACTAAAAATGTATTGCCCGAATGGCGAAATTGGTAGACGCGCTAGGTTCAGGGTCTAGTGGATGTACTTCCATGGGGGTTCGAGTCCCCCTTCGGGCACTGGGTTCCAATTAACAATGTACGATTTATAATAAACAATTTTGAATGAAGAATTGGCTGATTAAGTAATAATTCCTTTGGAGGTTTGCTTTTCAAATTGAAAAATTATTTGGAGCAATAAGAACTCGAACAAAAGGAATAAGTCGCCGATGCAGAACTTGTAACACGACTCGGCAGTCGGGTAATATACAATTGTATAATAGAAGCTTTGCTCGATCTACACAATAAATTATTTTCCCAAACACTTTCCATAATAATGCTTGTCACTTTTGATGGGCTTGCACTACTATTTCATTTAAAGAGTGATACAATCTAAATCGTTCTCGTCTAAGATTATTTAATCGTTATTACCAGGATTTAAATTGAACCAAATTTACACAAGTGCATTGGAATTGGAGGAAAAGAAGTTTTTTGCTCAGGCATATGAAAATTTTCAGAAATGTTTGATGCAGGATATAGGATGTAGAGCAGAAGTGTTATTTCATAGCGGCTGGTGCCTCGAACAACAGTTTGGAAATAGCAGCGAAGAAGCACTGATCTATTATTTAGAGGGTGCAGAAACTGGATCGGAAAATAGTTGTGCAATGAATTGCAGCTTCAGGGCAGGATGGATATTAATGCATCTGAAAAATTTCAACAAAGCATCAATCAACTTTTCAAATTCACGACGCATCGGAATAGAGCATCGACTAATCAATAATATTTTTGCAGATGCAACTTATTGGCTGGCGATTTGTCTTGAGGCTCAGAACCATTATTTAGAGGCGCTTAAACTATACAAAGAATTAGAGACTTATTCATTTGCCATAGCTCCCGAAAGTAAATGGAGGGAGATAAATTGTTTAAATCAAATTGGCTTTTATGACGAAGCACTTAAAACTTGTAACTCATTTTATTCAGTTAAACCTGAAGGTTTTGATGAGCTTCGATTTAGTGAGTTAAGACAAAAGGTCCAAAGAGAAAAAGAAATTTTGTCACAAATTATTTTTTCACAATGAATAAAAAATTAAGACGATGGGCATTCAAGTATTAAATGATCCGGTCAATTTTAAATTAAAAAATATTGAATTAAAAGAATTGACCTATCTCGCTTTTACCGGGCAGTATGAATTAGTCTATCACAACTTTAAACAGTTAGACCATTGCCAAAGAAAAGTTACCGGCAGCAAAGATATTTTTAGCCAGGTGATATGGGCGGGGATAGAAAAAATCAGAAAGCTGAAATCAACACAGAATGAAGAAGCTATTCTCAATGAGAAACTTTTTGTGGCACAGGTAATTCGTCAGTTTATTGATTGCTCTAAAGAAAATAATATTTATTCCAGGGAGTTATTTAAATCGGTTCTGTATTGGAGTGACGAGTTAATAACTCTTTCTTATGTTGACGAAGCAAAGGATTATATTAATGAGATTCAGCTATTAGGGTCGAATAAATTTCCTGACTTAAATATTCATCTATTAAGCAGGCTTGCTCTGATATATGTCCGAAAGGGGAACTTAGAAATAGCCGATAAGATTCTGACCAAATTTGCTGAAAGACCTTACCTATTAACAGAGAAAAATATAATTCCACAAATACTTTTCAATCTAAGTCAGATTGCTCTTAAATCAGGGGAAGTAGCTTATTATAAAAAATTATTGTTTCTCGGCTTAAGGCATTATTACGCAGATGTTGATGCAAGAAATCAATTTACCGGGCAAATAACAATAAGTTATAGGAGGGCTTATAAAGTAATCCTAACAAGAGAAGTTTCTTTGTCGAATAAAATATTGTTCTTAGTTCATTGGTTATACTATAAAAAACCTGACTATAGTAAAAGAAGATTAGGATGGATTAATGTTGCGTCAAAATATTTTGTGCTGGGTTACGTTTATTTAATCAATTACATAAGAAGGAATGAGAGTGCTTTATTAAGAAGTATTTTGAAAGAGAAAACGGCACTACGAATCTTTAATGATGCAGAAATAAACAGTTCAAATATTTCAGTAATTAATAAAGATAAGATACTAATAACGCGTGCAATGGGGGGTATAGGTGATCTGTTAATGATGACTCCTGGGATTCATGCATTAAAGAAAAAATTCCCCCATAAAAAAATCTGTCTTGCGATTCCGCAAAGATATTTCCCTGTATTTAAGAATAATACAGATGTCACACTGCTCGATATAGAAGATGAACCGTTAAACTTTTTATCATATTATAAATATTTCAACTTTACAGACTGTCCCGCCTCCCGCAGCGAAAGTAGAAAATCACCAAAGATTAAAAAAAATCGAATCGAAATTTTCGCAAAGGCTTGCGGAATAAATGGAGTGTCACTTCGGTTTATGGATAAGAGACCGAAGTATTTTTTAACTGAAGAGGAAATTGTTTTTGCAAATGAATTTTGGCGACGTTTTAATTTAATAAACAAACAAGTGATTGGAGTACAACTGCATGCAGATGAAGTTTATAGAGATTATCCTTTTATGGAAGCTCTAGTAAAAAGGCTCGCTATAAAATTTAAAGTACTCGTGTTCGACTCTGTAAAGATCGAAGGATACGAATCTCAAAATATTTTAAAGATAGATTCTTTCTCGCTAAGGGAAGCATTCAGTCTTGCAGCTAAATGCAGTTTAATTGTTGCGCCGGACTCATCATTCATTCACTTTGCAGGAGCGATGGATATACCGGCACTCGGTCTTTTCGGACCAATAGACGGCAAAGTGCGAACAAAGGATTACCCCAAGGTTAAATTTATTGACGTGCGCGAAGAGCTTGGCTGTCTGCCTTGCTGGCGCAACGACAACATTGCATGCAAATTAACTAATATGAGATCGAGCGCATGTTTGGAAACGATTCCTGTTAATCGAATCATTCAAGAAGTAAACAAGATATTAATATAAAGGAAAAGTTATGCTGCCATTAAGTAAAATATGCGATGCGGCTGATTGGTTCGAGCCGGAATTTAACAGAATCATAAGAAAAGAGCTTGAAGAGCTGCCGAAGTTTCATCGAAAACAATGGGAGTTCGCAATGATCTATTACGTTCTTGAAAAGCAAGGTTTAATACATGAAGATAAAATTGGTTTATCAGTTGGAGGGGGTTATGAGAGAGTTCTATATTCAATCGCAAGAAGAATTAAACATTTAACTGTTACCGATCTTTACGAAATGGGAACTACCTGGGACACTGCACGGACGGATAGTCCTGAAACCCTGATAAAGCAGCGAATGCCGTTTAATGTGGATCTAAAAAAACTTAGCGTAGTGAATATGGATATGCGCGATTTGAAATTTTATGATAATTATTTTGACTTTTGTTATTCATCATGTTCGGTTGAACATATCGGTGCTTATGATGATTTTTTAAAACATCTTAACGAAGTTTGGAGGGTACTAAAGGAGGATGGTATTTATGTGTTTACCACAGAATTTCATTTTGGCGATGAAACTATTCAAGATCCAAATAATTATATTTTTTCTCCATCTTATCTTACAAGATTGGTAAATGAGTCACATCTGTCTGTTGATTCACAACCAATTTTATTTTTGAGCGAGCATATATCGAATTATCCATTCCCCCCCAATATTAAAAATATTTGTTCAGACGATGATAGAAATATTATTGATAAAATTATGATGGATTTCAATCACATAATTCTGCTTCATGGAAAGTATCCGTTTACTTCAGTAAGCCTTGTTCTAAGGAAAAAGAAAATCAAAGAACCTGCTGGATTGATATTTCATGGTTTTGATAGTAGTAAAATATTTCTCACAGATGGGACGACAAATTATAAAAACTGGATTGAAGAAAAGACAGTGTTCATCAATCCGTTTTCCTCACTGCCAAAGGGCGTATCGCGGTTCTTTCAAAATCATTCTGAGTTTTTTGAGCTGCATTTCAAAATCAACGAGGAAGACGATACAGTTTTTCACTCAGATTATTTCTGGCTAAGCAATGGTAACAGGAATTTTAATATTCAATTAGAAATAAATTCTTTCAGCAGTGATGTTGAAAATAAAATTGAACTTAGAATTCATAGATACGCAACACTAAATGCAGTCGTAGTTGATTGCTGTAGTGATAAAATAATTGAGATAAATAATTTAAACTTAATTAATGTGGATATGAGTGTTGAAGTGAATGAAGACTATTGCTACGCTATTCTATGTAAAAAAATATCCGGCGATTTCAAACTGAGCACTGTAAAAGTAAAAAGTTGTCTTACAAAAAATCTGACTTCTGATTCAAATCAAAAAAATAATCAAGAACTTTTAATGCAGGCGTAATAATGGATTTAACTTCACTTCGCTTTTCATGGTTTTATGCTAAGAGCCAGATCAGGACAAGATACCGATATACCTTTTTAGGATTTTTTTGGAATTTTTTAGAACCGGCATTATACTTAATAATTCTTAGTCTGGTTTTTTCAGTAATAAATAAAATGAATATCAGAGATTATGCTGTCTTTCTTTTCGCAGCACTTGTTCCGTGGAGATATTTCGAAAAGGTAGTGCTAAGCACGATGGAGTCAATAGTCGGAGCTGAATGGCTGTTAAAGAAAATGTATGTCTCTCCTTTTGCGTTTCCATTGAACAGATGGATAGTTTCAAGTTTCGATTTAATATTCTCGATGACTGCAGCATTTACACTATTTGCATTTTTAAAAGATGATTGGTCCGTTTCACTGCTAATAATTCCGCTTTCAATTATTCCATGGGCAGTAACAGGAATCGGCATAGGAATGATCTGCGCTGTACTCTTTATTTTTTTCAGAGACGTTAAACCACTGATCCAAATGTTTCTTACGCTTGTTTTTTTTACCTCCCCAATATTATTTAACAAAGATGTTTTTGCTGCCGATTCAATTCAGGGAAAGATAATGCAATGGCATCCCTTTACATATTTTGCAGAGCTTTTTCAGAAACCGATTTATTTAGGTCTATTCCCTAGCCTGAATGATTGGGTGATAACTATCTCAATCAGCATTCTGTCGCTCAGCACCGGGTATTTACTTATAAAAAAGTATAACAATAAATTTTATTATTATCTATGAGGAGCAAATGAAAGAAGTATTCAATCTTGAAAAAGTAGATGTTGAATTCGATAAACATTCAATCGACCGCAAAACCCTTCGCGAATTGATCGGCGCAAAACTTAATGGACAGGAGAATGAAAAAATATGTGCACTTCAGGATATATCATTAAAAATATTTGAAGGAGAACATATTGGAATTATCGGGAGAAACGGGGCGGGAAAATCCACATTGCTAAAAGTATTAACAGGAGTAATTTCTCCAAGCTGGGGGAGGGTAACGCGTACAAAAACCAAGCATATCGTTCCACTGCTTGAATTGGGGATTGGTTTTCAACCAGATTTATCGGGCAGGGAAAATTGTATGCTGGCAGGAATTCTAATGGGATATGCCCCAAAGGAGATCAAAGAAAAAATTAATGATATTATCAAATTTGCTGAACTAGAAGGTTTCATTGACGAGCCGGTTAAGAATTATTCTTCCGGAATGTACGCCCGGCTGGCATTCGCAATTGCTACGGATGTAAAACCGGAAGTACTTTTAATCGATGAGGTATTTGGAGTAGGGGATGAATTTTTTATGCGTAAATGTATCGTAAGAATGCAAAGGTTAATGAGAAATGGAAGTACAACTATTTTTGTTTCTCATAATGTTGATTTTCTCGTATCTCAATGCAGCAGATTAATATGGATAGATAAAGGGAAAATTATTTTGGACGGTAATCCAAATCTTGTCTCTACAATTTATCGAAGTCAACAAGGACTGCAGGAAGGATTAAGTAAAGAATTTGAACCTAAAAAGAAAGTGATGGTGAGTTAGATTGTTTACACTAACTGAAAAAAAATCAATTGTTATAAATGCTACTAACATCGGGAAGAAATTGAGCGGCATAGGAGTTTATAGTTTAAATTTGCTTAAAAATTTTTCCGAACAAGACGACAAAACTAATTTTATCGTTTACGCAAACAAGTCGGCTGAAGATCATTTATTGAAAATAAATTTTCCTGCCAACTTCTCAATTATTTGGGTCACTTCACTTATGTCACCGGATCATCGATTTAGAGGTCATCTGCTAAGGTTTGTTTTTTCAAACATACTTCCATTCTTCCATAGAGATGCAATTGTATTTAACACAAGTCAGCTTGAAGTAAGTTTATTCAATAAGAATCAGGTTGTAACTGTTCATGATATTATTCCTTTACTATTTAAAAAGTATCACTTTAAACAATACTTTTTTTTTAAATATCTTATTAAGATTGCACTAAACAAATGCAGACTTATTGTCACACCTTCCAATCATTCAAAGTTGCTTATTAAAAATTCGTACTCAATTACGGATGAAAAAATTATTGTAATTGCAAACGGTACGAAGGAATTTAAGCCGATAAATTTGAGCATAAAAAAAAGTGAGGATGAATACATACTCTATTATGGAAGGATTACACCAATGAAAAATATAGCAGGGGTAATTAATTCTTTCTCCCTAATCAAACATCAAATTAAGCACAAGTTAGTTTTAGCCGGGGACGATGCCAAAGAAATTGTTAAGTTGATTAAAAAGGGAGTGGTAAAAGAGTACGATGCTTTTTGTGATCGAATAATTTATGCCGGTCATTTAAGGGAAGCAGATCTTTTGAGGCTGATTCAAAATGCTTCATTACTTTTGTTCCCCTCCTTGTACGAAGGCTTCGGACTTCCGCCGCTCGAAGCGATGTCGTTAGGATGTCCGGCTGTTGTTTCTAATAATTCAAGCCTTCCCGAAATTTGTGGAAATGCCGCTTACTATGTTAATCCTAATGATAACATTAGTATTGCAGCCGGAATCATTGAAGTTCTGTCGAATTCTGTATTAAGAAAAAAATTAATTGAGAATGGGTATCAACGCGCCGGTTTATTTAGCTGGCAGCTTACGTCAATTCTGCATTTAAAAATGTTTAATGAAATTCAACACGAGGGTTCTGTCGGCAAGGAAAAATATGAGCGGACAATATTTCCATCAGTGTTATACGATTCACGTCTAGATTATAATGCAATCAAAACCACTCGATAAGGATTTGGAAAACTATTTCATAAAATATTTGCGAATTATTTCTTTAACATTAATTATGGGGATGTTTGTCTCAAGTGCTGTGGTGCAGATTTGCATCGCTCTTTTCTTTCCTGCTACAATTACTATATATGTTCAAAAATTTCGGAATAAACATTGTTCCCAGATGGATTGGCTTCTGTTGTTCATGTTTTTATCAGGCGTAGCTTCTGTTTTATTATCCACTGATAGCCGACTATCGTTTCATAGTTTACCAAGGCATGGATTATTATTAACTGCTATTCCACTTTCATTTTTATTTAATAAGGATGAGTCCATCAGCCTAAAATTTGTATTCTTTCTCATTGCTGCCGGTGGTTTCATTTCAGGATTTGCAGGGACCATAAATTATTTCTCAACTGGCGAAAGAGCTTACGGATTGTTCGCCGGGTATTATACTCTTGCAAGTCTGCTTACTTTCAGCAGCCTGATTTCATTTGGGCTTTTATTTTCGGTTCCGGCAAAATTTAGTATTGCAATTGTTTTCTCCCTTCTTGTACAATTGACAGCATTGTGGTTTACTTATACGAGGAGCGCTTACCTCGGTGTTATCATAGGATTGATAGCCGGGGTTTTGATTTTTTATTACTTTTTCAAAAAAAATAATCTTAAATCAAAGTTCATTCCGGCAGCCCTGTTTGTAGCAATCGCAATTTTAATTTTAATTTCGGTATTTAGTAATGATAATGTGAGAATAAACCCTATATCAATTTTTAATGGCGATCAAAAACAAAATGATTTTAGCAGCGGTCGATTGAGCCTTTATATGGAATCCGCAAAAGTTTTCAGTTCGAATTGGGAAAATGCTGAAATAATTAAATTATTATTGGGCAGGGGATTGAACAGCAGAATGATCATTTATCCCGAAAGCAGTTTTACAAGCTGGGAATCAGATTATATAGAATCTTTTATGAACCAGGGATTGATCGGAGTAATTCTTTTAATTGCCATCTATTACATTTTTTTTCAATCTTTGGTTAAAACATTAAAACCAATTTCATCTCAAGTAGATTTCGGATTAGTAATAGGTATTTTAATGGCTGGGGTAGGTTTCTGGATTATTTCTTTTTTCTCCTCCCAGATGATCGGGCAAAACAGCAGCGCTTATTTTGCAATTATGATTGCTTCATTCGAAAAACTAAAAACTGATTTTATTAACAATTAAATTTTGATTTTCTTATTTCCAGCTGCTTTTCCAAATAGTTAACAGGGAGAGAATCACATAATTTTGTTATTGCGGATAGCATTACTACCCGTACCGTTTGAAACAAGTTTGTAGTAATCGAGATGCCACAAATACTGATTAAAGCATTTTAGTGCTGGTTACTTCTCCACTAGTACAGAAAGTCTGATAAACTAAAAGGAGCTTGACAATTTGATATGTCTGGGTTGTTTTTAAGAGTGCTAGTTTTGTAATAGGAATGAAAAGTTTTTTAATAATCCGGTGATAAAAGTAGAGACGAGATGACCCTCGCCTCTATATTAATTGAAATTAATTGAGTGATTACTTTATCAACATCATCTGCTTCGATTCGTTAAAAAGAATTTTTCCATCCTTCATTGCAGAGATTCTGTAAATGTAAACGCCACTTGCAAGGCTGCTTGCTTCAAATGTTTTTTCGAAGGTTCCTGTTTGGAGTTCTTCATTTACGAGTTCTGTTACTTCTTTTCCAAGCATATCATAAATTTTAAGTGTTACAAAACTCTTTTCTGGAATTGAGAAACTTATAATTGTGCTTGGGTTAAAGGGGTTGGGGTAGTTTTGTGCAACTCCGAAATTAATCGGAATGTCTAATGCTATTTTTGATTGGATATTATCGATTTCTAAATCGTCATCAAAATCCAGAGATTCTTCAACATCCGAATTATTGCCTGGGGGTAAGGGAATTATATGATTTGTCAATATTCCGGTTGTTCGATCAAGTGTACGGGGCGGGGCTGTTGCCGCATCTGTGATAAGGAAAGCAATTGCTCCAATGCAAGGCGGACCTATGTGAGTAAATGTCACACTACCTTGAGCATTAGTTGTCCCAACTACGGTTTCGTCAAGCCAGTAATCATCAAAGAAGTGACCTGTAACTGTAACACCGGACAGCTTGATTCCTGCTTCATCTGTAACAGTAACTCTGGCTCTAACTTTTGCATTCCCCTGATTGCAAAAAGCGGGACCTCTTCCCTTCATTAGGATTGACGACACTTGAATGCAATTTGTTATGCAGGGTTCACCGGGAATCAGCCGCACAAGACGCTGCCCGCTCTGCCCGATGATCATCCGTGCAAGAATTTCACCGTTTGCATTTATTTGTCCTGCTGATGTGAGAACACTTCCTCCATAAGCAGCGGATACGAGAGGAGCCAATGGCTGAGCAAGTTCATTGGGTCCATAAGCGATCATTCCTATTCCCTGAACAGTTGCAGTGATGTCGCCTGCATCAGTGATCGAACCAACCCCATAAGAACTCAAATGTCCTGTTGGAAGAAATGAAATCTGCTGCCAGGTTCCTTGGTGGTTGTAGCGGAAAGGATAATCGAGGTTTTCGGAACCTATAGTAACAAGAAAACGAGCTTGATCTCCGGCATCATTAATCGCAACAGTTGAGTTCTCAATACCAAAACCAGCAGGTGGGGGTGCGATAGCAGTAATACTTCCGGGATCGTCTAACCGGTACCAATAACCATATACTGCTACCGTTCCACCAGGGCTAATTCCGAGTGGACTTTCGTTCGGGAAACCTTGTGTAGTCAGATCTATCATCCCCCCCGCTTCACTCCACATGAAAGGAGCGCCAATCGGCGGAAAATTTTGAGTAGTTGACCATCCGATCACTCTGCCAAAATCATCAATGCCTATAGCTGTAGAGATAGATTTGCCAGGCAGATTTCCAAGATCAATGGCGGTGTATAAATTCCCATTCGGTTTCCAAACAACCGCGTGTGTTATGGTTCCCTGTAATCCGGCAAAACCGCAAATCCAGCCCTGGTTATTTATGTCGGTAAGGGTGATACCTGATAAGCCCGGTACTGTTGGAAGCACAATTCGAATACCGTCTTTCCAAACAACGGTTTCAAGGGGAGGGAGACATGTAGATCCGCAACCGGGATCCGGATATGATGTTCCGATCACATCGCCGGCATCGTTCATATCAACCCCGAAGGAGGCGGTTGCAACGAGATCAACAACATAATTCCCCGGTACAACAAGCTCTGTTTTTATTTGGGAACTGGTTTTAGTGGAACTTATTTTCAGCGGTGCCAGATCATTTCCTTGCGGAGCTGAGAAAGTCTGAGCGCTCAAAAAGATTGCAAACGCTGAATAAAGCAGCCCAATATTTTTAATTGTGAAACGGTAAGCCATGACTACTCCTGTTTATTTTATGGATAGGTTCGAACTACTATTAATTCCCATTTAAATATTTCTTTGTTAATAATTAAATATTTTATCTTAAAAGAATCATTTTCTTTGTCTGAGTAAATGAACCAGCTTGCAATGTATAGAAATAAACTCCACTTGATAATGATTCTGCATTAAATGTTAAAGTGTGCACACCCGCTGCTTTCTCTTCATTCAATAATAATACAACTTCTTCTCCTATCAAATTAAATATTTTTAAGTTAACTATGGATTTTTCTTGCAATCCATAAGTGATTAATGTTGTAGGATTAAAAGGGTTGGGATAATTCTGCTCAAGTGAAAATTCAGTTGGTG
>DAOLIQ010000043.1:0-27362 GCA_035328465.1 Ignavibacteriaceae bacterium
AATAAAGATATGAAAGAAATGAATGAAGATTCACATCATACCATGGATATGGACAACAGCAAATCGGGGCATCAAAATATGGACTTGGAAAATCACCAGCAAGGAGAACAATCCATTGTAAGAGAAGGTGAAATTGATCTTACAGCAATAGATCTGAATAAAGATGGCAAAGTATATCAGGATGTGATGGACTGGAATGTGATTTCTGATGAAGCTGGTGAATGCCCTCTTTGTGGAATGAAGTTGAAAGAAGTTACGGTTGAAAAAGCAAAAGAAAATTTGATAAAGCACAATTTCAAAGTAAAAGAATAAATATAAATGTAGCACAGAGTAATAATCTGTGCTAAAAATTTATGAGGTATTAAAATGATTTGTAATACTTGCGGAACTAATAATAGTCCAGGAAATAAATTCTGCTCTAATTGTGGAGAAGAATTAGTTGCGGCAAATAATTCCGCATTAAATGTTTGTACCCACTGCGGTGCAGAAAACGATCGGGACAATAGTTTTTGTATCACCTGCGGCAAAAAGATATCTACTGAATTTGACAAGAACGAACATTCCGATCAGCATAATAGAAATTACAAACAGAATAGAAAAGAAATATCTAAGCAGGTACTCAACAATAATAAAAAAAGTAGGCGGCAATTTAATAGCAGCAATAGTCTTAAGACTTTGTGGATTATTGTTGGTGCCGTTATTGTAACCGTGCTGATACTTATTTCTTTTGATTTAATTTTTAAAAGTGACCCGGATAAAACCCCCATAGGTACTATCGGCAGTAATCCGGTAGTCGAGGCAAAGGTTTTGGAAGTTGCTTCTAAATTTATTTGTTCTTGCGGCACTTGTAATGAAGAACTTCTTGAATTATGCAAATGCCCGGTTGCCGTTGAAGAAAGACAATTTATCAGAAATTATGTAGAAAAAAATACCAGTACTAATGAAGTAGTGATTGCAGTAGCTAATAAATATGGCTGGCTTGAAGCTGAATTTGCTTCAACATTTAAAGTTGATCCATCAAGAGTATGGCATCCCAATAAATTGATTGGATCTGAAAATTTAAATAATTCTAATTTTAATAAGCCAAATATAAAAGCAACTGTAACTGATAAATATACAATTTACTCCGCCTTCAATTGTCCTTGCAGGCAATGTACAATTGATGAACTGAAGGATTGCAATTGTCCTCACCCTAATGGTGCTAAAGAAGTAAAAAGGTTTATTGATAATAAACTAAATGAAAATAGATATACAGTTAATGAAATTATAGACTTAGTTGCTCAAACATACGGCGGAAAAAAAGCGTAGCTTAAAAGAAGTTTGAACTGTTTGATTAGTCATAATCAAAATTGAACAAAGAAAAAAATTAAAATTAATTAGGAGTAAAAATGGCAACCTTAAATTTTTGTCCGAAATGCGGAAATAAAATATCACCCAATACAAAATTTTGTCCAAACTGCGGTGGTAATCTAAATACAAATGGTTCCAACGAAAGTAAAAGAGAAAAAGTATTGAAGGGAAATAAGAAGTCAAACAAAAATGGTTTATTCTTTGGAGTAGTATCAGTCTTCTTTGTTGGTGCACTAATCTATTACTTGAATGCCAAACCATCAAAAGAAGCTGCAATTATTGAAGATCAACCGAAAGTAACCGAAAGCGTTACTTATCCGGCAGTTCGGTATGACCATGCTTATTCAGTTGCTTTGGCAAACGATGGTAAAATTGTTCTTCCTCTTGATGTTGTGAAAGAAAGAAAATTTGTGAAGTTCGATTACATTGGTGCTAACACAACCATACCGTTGCTTGCCTACCTGACAGAAGACGGCAAAGTGGTTACTGCTATCAGTTTGTGCGAGCCTTGTGATTCCAAAGACTTTCATATTCAGGGAAGTGATTTAATTTGTAACTCCTGCGGTACTACCTGGAATTTAAATAATCTTGATGCTATCAGCGGATCGTGCGGTAAATATCCTCCGGATCCAATACCCAGTAAGGTTGTAGGAAATGAAATTCAAATCGATGAAAATTTAGTGCTCGGTTGGACGAGAAGGGTATAGAATGAAACTCTATAACATCTCTCTTCAAAGTATAAGAAGAAGAAAATCCAGAACAGTTTTCTTGATTATTGGATTGCTGATTGCGGTTGCATCATTTGTAACACTTTATATTGTTTCAGATAATGTAAACAAAAGTGTTGCAGAAAATTTAGATGAATTTGGTGCGAACATGCTGGTCACTCCAAAAAACGATGGCTTAAATCTTAACTATGGAGGAATATCCATCACGGGTTTAACAATTGAAAACGGCAATTTAAAACAGAGTGATATTTCATTAATCAAATCAATTAAGAATAAAGATAACTTAAGCATTATTTCTCCTAAGCTGTTTAATACAGTAACGATCAAATCAGAAAATGCATCGGCTGAAAAAAATGTAATTGCTGCTGGAGTAAATTTTCAGGATGAAATTCGATTAAAAAAATGGTGGAAAGTATCCGGAAAGTATCCGCAGAAAAGCAATGAAGCTTTGATTGGAAGCGAAGTCGCAAAACAGTTGAATGTTATATTAAATCAAAAAATTATTCTGAATGATAAAGAATTTATTGCAGCCGGGATTCTTAATGAAACCGGTTCACAGGATGACGGATTAATATTTACTGATTTAAAGACTGCTCAAAGCCTTTTCAATAAGCAGGATGAATTAAGTCTCATTGAGATCGCTGCCCGTTGTTACGATTGCCCTATAGAAGAAATTGTCAAACAAACTTCAGCTAAACTACCCGGCGCAAAAGTAACTGCAATCAAGCAGTCAATTGAATCTAAGATGACCGCTATACACAGCTTTGAACATTTCTCTTTCGGAATTTCCGCGGTAATTCTTGTAATCTCTTTACTGATTGTATTCACAAATGTAAATGCTTCCGTAAATGAAAGGACAAAAGAGATCGGAATTTTTATGGCTGTCGGTTTCAGAAGATGGCACATTATTAAAATTATTTTACTTGAAGTTTTAATCGCAAGCTTTGCCGCAGGCTTGTTAGGATTTTTTGTGGGAGTAGGTGCAGCAAAAATTATTACTCCGCTGTTAAGCATGAATGCAAATTCAAATATAAATTTTAGCTACACGCTTTTGTTACTGTCAACAGGCATTGCTGTTCTTGCCGGGCTGCTTGCAGGTGTTCTCCCTTCACTTAAGGCAGCCAGGCTTGATCCTACTGCAGCATTCAGAAGTTTGTAAGAGGAATGGTAAATGAGTTTAATTGATTTAAAATATGTTACTAAAGAATATAAAACCGGTGAAGAAACAATCCGTGCTGTAAATAATATTTCGCTCGAGATCGAAGAAAGCAGCTTTGTTACTCTGATGGGTGAGTCGGGTTCCGGGAAAAGTACTTTACTAACTATGCTTGGCGGATTAAACAAGCCTACGCAGGGAAATATAGTAATTGATCAAATTGATATTTATAAGCTGTCACCTAATACCCTGGCTGATTTTAGAAGAGAATATATTGGTTTTGTATTTCAGGCATTTCAGTTAATTCCCTACTTAACTGTAATAGAAAATGTTATGCTTCCATTATCCACGAACGGTTATTCAAAAAAGGAACAGTTAAAATTAGCAAATGGAATACTTGAAAAAGTCCATCTGAATGATAAACTAAATCGATTGATAAATGATTTAAGCGGCGGTGAGCAGCAAAGAGTCGCAATTGCAAGAGCATTAATAAACGATCCAATGATTCTTTTGACCGATGAACCAACGGGAAATCTTGATAGCAAAACCAGCGAAGAAATTATGAATATTTTTTCGGAACTGAATAAGGCTGGTAAAACTATAATCATGGTAACACATAACTCTGATTTTCAGAAATATGCAGTAAGAAATATCAAATTATCTGACGGCAAATTATTATGCTGATGAATAATGAAAATAAAAAAGAATACCTTGTGCGCGATCCGGTTTGCGGAATGAAAATAGATCCCGATGACGCAGTTGATGTTACTATATACAAAGGTAAAATTTATTATTTCTGTGCCCACAGTTGTAGTAAAAAATTTAACGAACAACCTGACCGGTTTATTATTAATATTCCGGAACCAGAAAAACAAACAGAATAGAGACTTCTGAAAAATTATGGCTAAGCAGTCATCCTGAATTCATTTCAGGATCAAATGATGAGATTCCGAAATAAATTCGGAATGACAATATTCCAAATACCAATTTTTCAGAATTCTCGGAATAATCAATAATGAAAAAAGTTACTGCACATATAAATACAATTAGGGTCCATTGGATGGTCGAAGAACTTCAAAATATTGGAGTGTCCGAAATAATGGTAACGGAATATTTCAGACCAAATTGTCAAATTTCCAAAGTTGAATTTTTATGTGAAGATCATGATGTAAATGAAATCAGGAGTGTGATTCATACTTCAGGAACTATTGGAATAAGTGTTGATCATTCAATTGATATTTGTGAAATAGACGGGAAGGTTAAAAGCATCTTCCCGTTCGTCTGATTAAAACATTTTGTTTAGTTATACTAATGCACATATTATACAAAACTTTGCTTGCAGTATTTTTATTCGGTGCAATTGTAATATTTCCACAGGATAATTATAGCAAGATTGAATCGGGAATTAGAAATTTTTTGTTAAACAGAGATTATACCGGCGCATTAGAATATCTGAATGATATCAGTCATTCAATAAATAATGAAGGTCAAATGTTCCTTTACTATGGCGACATTTACTTAAATGCAGACACATTGGGAAAAGCGGTGTTTTATTATAAAAGAGCGATTGAGAAAAACAATTCCGAAGCATTAATGGGATTGGGTGAAGCGTACTTCAGAGAAGCAGATTTAACAAATGCAAAGTTATCCTTTGAAAAATACTTAGCCGTTCATCCTGAAAATAAAGATGCACTGAAATATTTAGGTCAAATAGCAATTGCAGAGCAAAACATTCGATTAGTTGAAAATTATTATATGAAAATTTATTACATAGATTCTACCGATGCCGAAGCACTTTTAAATCTCGGGATTATATATTCCAACTCCGGCAGGTACGATGAAGCAGAAAATTTCTTACTGAAATCGATTAGGTATGATTCTAATAATCCACTAACATATCTTAATATCGGTATATTATATGGTGCTAATGGTAAGTTCAGCAAAGCAATTGAGTTTTTACATAAAGCGCTCCTTTTTGATCCTGCAAACGAAGAGGTTTATTATACTGTAGGCGTCTTCTATTTGCTTAATCAAAATTCTGATGAAGCCGAAATTTCGTTTAATGAGGCGTTGCGAATAAATCCAGATTTAATAGATGCAAGAATAGGTTTAATTATTCTTTATGAATACAATCATAAATTAGAGAAAGCTCAAAAAGAATTAGACTTACTGAGTGTTCAGCAGCCGGGCAACTCACAAATAAATCTGTTAAAAGCAAATTTGTTATATTTAAAGGAAGATTATGTGAAAGCAATTGATTATACATTGGAAGCAATAAAAGCTGACCCCGAAAATCCTGCCAATTTTTATTTACTAAGTCGGTTGTATGAATTACAGGGTAAAACTAATGATTCTGAGGCGGCTGTTCAGAGAGCAGATAAATTATTAGAAAATTCCGGAAAGCCCAAAGCAGAATTTGATTTGCTGCGGTTATTTTCAAACATAACAAACTTCAATAATCAAAAATGATATGAAGGAGAATATTCAAGTTGATAAAAAAAACAAATCAGTTACTAGTTAAAATTATTCAAAACAAATAAAAGGAGATCGCAATGAAAAACCTAATCAACCTTCGTTCAATTTCAATATTATCGTTATTACTTATAACGGTATTTTTCACGATAGGGTCGGAATCGATCCTGGCTCAGGAGCATAACCACATGCAAGGCATGATGCAGAATAATATGATGCAAAGCAATATGATGCAGATGCAGAAAATGATGGATCACATGAATCAAATGTCAGCACAGATGAATGGCATGACAAACCAAATGAAAAATATGGAACAAATGCAGCACTCAAAAGACATGATGAATTTTATGGGAAATATGAACACGATGTCTGGTGAAATGAACAACATGTTGAATCAGATGAATGATATGATGAAAAATCAGGAGATGATGAAAAACGAGCAAATGCAGGGACAGATGAAGGAGATGATGGATAATATGAATGGCATGATGAATAACTATGATGAAATGATGAAACAATTACAGCAAGAGAATATAAAGTGAAAGATTCAATCATAGTAAAATATTGCAAGCTCCTATTCGGCAGCATATTCACTGCAATCATATTACTGATTATCATCGGAGCTTTTTCTTCTACTGCGGCACAGGGTAGATTTTCTATCAACACTTCTCTTACCGCGGTTGGAGGCAATTTGTCTGATGGTTCTCATAACATCGCTTATTACCTGTACGGAGGTCTTCGATATCAGGCTCAGGATTATTACCTGAGCCTCAGTTTACCATTTGTATTCAATTCATCCGGTTCATTTACGCAGCTTGGTGGAATGTACTTTCCAAATGGTAATGGTGATGGAAATGGAAATAACATTGGCGGGGGTATGCACGGCTCAGGTGATCAAGGCTCAATGATGAACGGGAGTTTGGGAATGTCGGCTCTAAATACAGGCATTGGAGATATGTATGTTTACGGCAGTTATACTTTAGTTAAAGAAACAAATTTATTACCGGCTTTTTCAACCGACGGATTTGTAAAATTTCCAACCGCTTCGCCTTCCTTAAACATCGGTACTGGTAAATTTGATTTTAATCTCGCGGTAAGTGCAAGAAAATTTATCGGCACTTTTTCATTCTATGTGCAAACGGGATATTTATTTTTAGGCAACTCTTCAGAAGCTAATATTGAAAATCCAATAACATTTAGCGCCGGCATTGGTAACAATTTTGGAGGAGGCAGTCATCTTTTGCTTATTGAGTACGATTCGTATTCAACTATTGTAACCGGATTCGCTTCACCAAAACAATTATCACTCGGTTACACATATTTAATCAATTCCAAAATAGGTTATACAATGATCGGCTCGGTTGGATTGAACAATTCAACTTCTGATTTTACAATTTCAGCAGGATTTAATTTTATTTTATAAAAAAGAGTTAGGATTATGGAAATACTTGTTGGCTTAGGTTTCATTGGCGTCATCACTTTTTTTGGTTTTAGAAAGTTTAAAAAAGCAAGCAAAGGGAAAGATTGCTGTAAATAATTTTTTTTACTTATAATATTCTTAATAATTTTTCGACAAGGAGTTAATATGCAATTCATACCTGATTGGGCGCCGAACATTCATCCAATGATTGTTCATTTTCCTGTGGTTCTTTTAATGATTGCAGTACTGTTCGATGTTATAGGATTGTTCTTTACAAAATTCGATTGGCTAAAAAAGTCTGCGCTATTTTTATATTTCTTGGGAACAATAGCCGCTGTAGTTGCTTTCCTTACGGGGAGAGCTGCATCAGACGGTTTAAATATTCCCGCTAATGTTATCAACGCAGTAAACGATCACGCTGATTGGGCTGAGATTACTTTATGGTTCTTTAGTATTTACACAATTATAAGATTGTTAATTGGATACTTTTCTAAATCTCTGAAAAAAGCAATCGTTATACCGATAGTTCTTATTGGACTTTTAGGGATTTATTTTTTATATCAAACCGGTGATCACGGTGCAAAATTAGTTTTTGGATACGGGCTGGGAACAGGCAATATCATCTCAGAAAAAGATGGCTCAATTAAATCAGAAGATAAGAGAGAACAGATTTCAAATTCAACATTTACAATATCTAATAATGGCTCATGGAATTTAACTTTTAATGCGGATATTGAATCAATTTTATCGAATAAATTTAAATGGATTGAAGGCTCACTTGAAGAACTCAGTCCGATGTATGATGAAAGCGAAGGTTCATTGATGTTCCATTTAGACAAAGAAGTCCGCCGTGGAGGATTTGTTTATGATAATAGTATCAAAGGTGTTCAGGTTACAGCAAAAATTAACATTGATGATTTTAATGGTGAAGTGGAATTGATTCATAACTTCGTAGATAAAAATAACTATGATTTTCTTGGTATAAAAAACGGAGTAATATCGTTATCAAGAAAAAGTAACGGAGAAATAGAGACTTTTGAAAAAGATAAATTCCAAAGTAATGGTTGGCTTGAAATAAGAGTCGTTAGCGGCGGATCTCACTTCAGAGGTTACTTAAATAATAAAATGATCGTACACGGACACGGAAGTGAGCCGAACCCCGGAAGTGTGGGGATGAAGTTCTCGGGTACGGGAAGCATTAGTATTAAGATGATTAATGTAGAATCGCTTTAAGAAGTACAGTAAAATGTTTTTTCTAATTGAGATAAAAGCGGATTAAAATATTTAAACAGATAATAAACAATTAACAAACAATTCGAGATAAAAATATGAAGACAATAATTCTTATAGTTGCCTTGATAGCAACTTGCTTAATGCAAAAAACTCTTGCACAAGATACAACAAAACAATCGTTGCAAATGGTTATCACAGATTACCTTAATCTTAAAAATGCGTTAACAAAAGATAACTCCGACAGCGTAAGTGTTTATGCAAAAATTCTCTCCGAAGACCTTCAAAAGATGCCGATGAAAAAACTTTCTGCAGATAAGCACGAAATTTGGGACCAGTATTACAAAGCATTAATGGACGATGCAAAGGAGATTGGAACCAATGCTAATTTAAAACACCAGCGCGAACATTTCACCGATCTGTCCTCAACTTTTTACAAAATGGTAAAGGCAATGGATATGAACACTGTTGATTTATATTATCAGTATTGCCCAATGGCAGATGCTTATTGGATAAGTGAAAAGTCCAAGATCAGTAATCCGTATATGGGTAAAAAAATGTCTACATGCGGTTCAACAAAAGAAACACTAAAAGCAAATAAGTAAAAATTTTTAATCAAACTCCCTCATCAAGAGGCTGTGTCAAAATTATATGTCAATCACTGGAACTCATCCCCACCCCCTTCTCTTGAAAAGAGAAGGAGGATATAAATCTGTTTTAAAAGTCCCTCTCTTTTTAAGAGAGGGATTTAGGGTGAGTTACTTTCTTGCAGTTGAATATTCACACAGCTTCTCAAATTGTACGAGGAATAAAAAACACTATATGAAAAAAAATATTTTAATGTACTTAATTTTTCTTCTTGTTACAGCAAATATCTTCGCACAAAAAACTGTTCGCTATGATTTATTTGTTTCCGATACCACCGTAAATTATTCAGGCGAGGAGGCGGATGCAATTTCTGTAAATGGACAAATTCCTGCACCAGCACTCTATTTCACCGAAGGTGATACAGCAGAAATTTATGTCCACAATCTAATGGATATAGAAACTTCTATTCATTGGCATGGAATTATTTTGCCAAACGAACAGGATGGCGTTCCGTATTTAACTACGGCGCCAATACTTCCGCACTCGACGCACCTTTATAAATTTCCTATAGTGCAAAACGGAACATACTGGTATCACGCACATACAGAACTGCAGGAGCAGTCTGGTTTATATGGTGCGCTTATACTTCACAAAAAACAATTGGACACGATTCCAGAATTTGTTGTGGTGCTTAGCGATTGGACAAACGAAAACCCGAACGAAGTACTACGATCGCTGAAAATGGCAAACGATTGGTATGCTATTGAAAAAGGTTCAACGCAAAATTACGGCGAAGCTCTGATCAAAGGTTATCTTGGTGCAAAACTCACACAAGAGTGGCTGCGAATGTTCCCGATGGATGTGAGCGATGTTTATTACGATGCATTTCTTACCAACGGACAAACAGAACAAACTTTACCTAATCTGAAAGCCGGTGATAAAATCAAACTGCGAATCGTAAACGGATCTTCATCAACTTATTTTTGGTTACAGTTCGCGGGAAGCAAGCTTACCGTTGTTGCATCTGATGGTGAAGATGTTGTTCCAGTTGAAGTGGACAGGATGATAATCGGAGTTGCTGAAACGTATGATGCAATTATTTCTATTCCCGAAAATATGAGTTACGAATTCAAAGCAACAGCAGAAGACAGAACGAAATCAACATCCCTTTGGCTTGGCGATGGAATGAAAATGCCAGCTCCAACGCTGCCTACCTTAAAGTATTTTGAGGGAATGAAAATGATGAACAGCATGATGAACTTTGACGGCACTATGGATAATATGGGAATGCAAATGACCAATCAGGAGATGGATATGAATACAGTTATGTATCCGGAAATCTCAGGTGGCGAGAATGAACAAAATGATACCGGGAATATGGACGGCATGCAAATGAACATGAATGAAAATTCAAGTGGAGATATTACAACTCTGAATTATGGAATGCTGCGATCAATTAAAAATACAATACTGCCCGATGCACCAACAAAAGTTTTACACTTCACTCTTACAGGAAATATGAACCGCTACCAGTGGAGCATCAATAACACAACCCTTGGAGATACTGATAAAATTTTAATCCATAAAGGAGAAAATGTCCGCATCATACTTACCAACGAAACAATGATGCGCCACCCAATGCATCTGCACGGACATTATTTCCGGGTGGTTAATGGACAAGGAGATTATGCGCCTCTGAAAAATGTGTTGGACATTATGCCGATGGAAACGGACACTATAGAATTTGCGGCACTGTATGATGGTGACTGGTTTTTCCATTGTCACATTCTCTATCACATGATGAGCGGAATGGGCAGAGTATTCAGCTATGCAAATTCACAACCCAATTCACAAATTGATCCCATTCCCAATGCATGGGGAAAATTTACTGGCGATGAAAATATGTGGCACTTTTCAACATTCATAGCCGGACAATCAAATGGTGTATTTCCTAAGGCGATGGTGATGGATCGTAATTATATTTTTGATTTAATGGGAGCGGTAAACTACGAAGGAGATCTTGAAGCCGAAGCTCGCTTTGGAAGATTTTTCGGCAATCTCCAATTTTTAAAACTCTATTTTGGAGGAGACATAAGGAGGGTATATCAACAGCATGGTCACGGAGCGGAAGAAACAATGGATACCGAGGAGAACCGTTTGGTAGCAACACTGGGCATCCAATATACACTTCCAATGTTTATTCAATCTGATCTGCGAATTGATCACAAAGGGAACGTGCGTTTTCAAGTCGGTAGAAATGATTTGGCGTTAACCTCACGATTGCATTTAGATGGCTTTTGGAACACCGATAATGAATACGAAATTGGATTGCGTTATATAATAATAAAAAGATTTTCTCTCTCCGCAAATTACGACAGTCACTTTGGTCTTGGAGCGGGTATTACATTCACTTATTAAAAATCTAATTGTTAGCTTTTAATGAAGTTGAAAAACATAAAATTGTAAAATTTAAATAACTGATTTGCGAGCCAAATATATGGCTCGTTTAACCAAAACATAAAGGAACAAAAAATGGAATCATTCAAAACAATCGCTTTAATATCTTTTCTTACATTGAATTTTATATTCTTTGGATGTGGAGATAATAAAAATGAAAAAACCAATCCGCAAAATGAATCGAAGATTCAGACACAGGCACAAACTGAAACCAATTCAGAAATTCCAAAGATTGGAAAAACCTGGACTGCTATTCAGCAGGGAAACAATGACCTAAAGAAAACCATGGAAGCAAATAAATTAGAGAATGTTCATAAATTCGCTTTCGCAATAAGTGACTTAGTCAATTCATTACCCGGTCAGTCAACAGGTTTGGCTTCTGACAAGATGGATAATTTGAAAAAGTTAGCGAAGCAAGTAGAAGAATCAGCAGTACTATTGGATGAATACGGCGATGCCGGAGATATGAAAAATACTATGGCAGCTATTGAAGAATTTAATAAGTTGTTAGCTTCTATAAAATCGCTTTATCCTGAAGAGAGCTTTAATTAAAAACTATCAGAGGCTTCTGAAAAATTATTTTTAAAGCTAACTGTCATTCCGAATTTAGTTCGGAATCTAATAAATGGTGCTGAAATGTTCCCTTAGCTAACGGACAGCATGACAAATGCGTAAAGTGACTTAATAATTTTGAAAGCTGACTGATTTTTGTTAATTGCATATTAAAAAACGAAAGTAATTATCTATGAAGAATTTTTGTTTCATTTTAGTTTGTATTTTTTCGATGACCATGATTAATGCGCAGACGCACTCCCATCATTCTTCTGAAACCGGGCAAGAATTAAAAGCATTAACTTCAGAACAAATAAAAAGCTATCTGAACGGAGAAGGAATGGGTTTGGCTAAGGCTGCGGAGTTGAATCACTTCCCGGGACCAAAACATGTATTGGATTTATCAAAGGAATTAAATCTAAGTCAAGCTCAGATTGATTCTACTGAAAAGATATTCGGTATGATGAATGAGAAAGCAGTTTATTTAGGAAAAATTATAATTGAAAAAGAGAAGCAGTTAAATCAAATATTCAGCAGCGGTAAAGCAGACGAAGAATCATTAAAAAACCTTGTAACGCAAATTGCCGTGTATGAAGGTGAACTTAGGTTCACTCATCTTAATGCTCACATCCAGCAAAAAGGTATTTTAACACCTGAACAGATTTTAACTTATGAAAGTTTGAGAGGGTATTAGAGTTCAAGTTCAAGTTCAAGTTTAAGATCAACTTATTTAATGGCTTTGTGTATAGTATGAAAATTGAGATGTAGGTTTTAAGGAAAAAAAAGAAAGTTAGAGATTCCTTCAGCATAGACTTTAGAAAATAGAGCTTGACAACAAATTCTAATTCAGTTATATTTCATTTGAACAATTGCTCAAGTATATGATTAAATATAATGATATAGTTTGCGAAGTCAATTTCATTGATGAGAAAAAAGTAAAAGCAGTTAAGAAAAAATTGCCAAATGATTCTATGATAAATGAACTATCCGAAACTTTCAAAAGTCTGAGTGATTTTACAAGATTAAAGATTTTACTTTCTCTTGTTCAAGATGAATTATGCGTTTGTGACATCGCAGCTTTAACAGAAGTTTCTGTTTCTGCTATTTCTCATCAGTTAAGGTTATTAAAGAATAACAGATTGGTGAGCCATCGAAAAGAAGGGAAAATGGTTTATTATTCTTTGGATGATGAACACATAAGCAAAATTGTAAATGAAGCTACTAAGCATTGTAAAGAAAATATTAAATAAAATGCTAATAGATAGGAATATTCCGAAATCAATCGGGACAAAAGTAATTGCAGTTATTATTTTAATTATGATTACTCTTGCCTTTCTTCACTCTGAAACTGGATTGTTTGCTTTTGATGGCGACAATCACGGCACGCACGATTACTGCGAAATTGTAAAGAATTCAAACACCCACTCAAATATTGTACGGATAGAACCCCCTAAACTTGAATACAACAAAGACATCTGTTTTCATTGTTCTGAAAAATTTGAGGCGCAAGCACTCCAACCCTTTTTTGAAATTAAAGATCAAAATTTAAAAGCAAATTGTTTAACCGATCTATATCTATTCAATAGTACCTTTCTGATTTAGCCAATTCCCCTTCACTTTCTGTAATCCCTTTACGGGATAAATGTCTTTAATCAAAATAATATTTGGAGAAATAATGCGTTTAATTAGTGCATCAATTCTCTTGCTGATGTGTTTCAATCAAATAAATAATGCACGGCAAGATGATTCAATCAAAGTAAAGCAAGAAGTAATAACTTTACAGGAAGCTATTGACACGGCTTTGTCTAACAATCCAAACTTAAAAGCTTTTGTTTATGAAATTTCTACTTTAGAAAAAATAAAAATACAGGCGGGACTGAGTCCAAATCCCGAAGCTGATTTTGAAGCTGAAGATTTTTTTGGCAGAAAAGAATTAAGTGGAGTTAAGGGAACCCAATTTACTCTTTCGGGCAGCCAGCTTTTTGAACTTGGCGGAAAAAGAAGAAGCCGCATTAACCTTGCAGAAAAAGATATTAATTCTGCTCAAGGCAATTATGAATTAATTAAGCTTGATGTGATTGCACAGGTAAAATCGGTTTTTTTCGATTTATTCAAAATTCATCATCAGATAACACTTCAGCAGAAATTTATTCAAATAAATGAAGAGATATTAAAGACAATATCAGAACGGGTAAAAGCTGGAAGAACTTCTCCCGCTGAAGAATCAAAGGTTAAGGTTGCTTTGATTAACAGCCAAATAGAATTGCAGCGTCTGCAAAGAAGTTATTCATCGGTTCAAACAAGATTAAATTCTTTATTGGGAACAACCGGAAAAAATCTTGTACCTTCGACAGATTTGTTCGAGAACCTTTTTACCCCGCCAAACAAGGAAGAGATTTTAGGAGATTTGGAAAACCTTCCCTCAATAAAAAATCTTAATAATGAAACTAATATTAGAAAAGCACAGCTTCAGTTAGAGGAATCACAAGCAATTCCGGATTTAACGGCAAGTTTGGGGGTAAGATATTTGAATGAACTGAAAACCAATTCCTTTGTTGCAGGACTTTCAATTCCACTTCCCTTTTTTAACAGGAACCAGGGAAACATTCAATCGGCTGAAGTGAGAATTCAGCAAATGGATGAGATTATAAGAGCGCAGAAGCTATCGGTTATTTCATCTCTTAATACATCTATTAATAATCTTTTAAGTGCGTACAACAATGCTGTTCAGTTGAGAGAAAGTATTTTGCCAGAATCGGAAAAAGCTTACAATATAACAAGGGATGGATATTTGCAGGGAAGATTTGCATTTATTGATTTGCTCGATTCGCAGAGAACATTATTTGAGACCCAAACACAATACTTGCTTGAGTTGTCGGATTACTATAACTCGTTGATAGAAATAGAAAATGTAACAGGAAAATCTTTTTTAAAATAAAAAAATATGAGTGAACTAATGGAGAAAAATAAAATTAAGTTAACAGTATTAGTAGCAATAGCCGTATTACAAATCTTTTTCATTATTGGCTGCTCTAGTGATGAACCCAAAAAAGAAAAAACTAAAACAGAAGATCAAATCGAAAACGTTGTACATAGTGCAGCCATAAAGCTTACAGACAATGACCTAAAAGAATTTGGTATTGAAATTAAAGAAGCTGGGCCTGGAGTAATTACAAATCATATTGACCTTACCGGTGAAATTAGAGCTGAACCTTCGCGCCTTTCACACATTATACCTCGATTTCCCGGAATAGTTAAGGAAGTTTATAAAACGGTTGGTGAGAAAGTCAAGCAAGGCGAGGTTCTTGCATTAATCGAAAGCAACGAAAGTCTCACCCCTTATGAAGTCCAATCTTTGGTGGCAGGAACAATCATCGAGTTACATATGGCAAAGGGTGATTTGGTTGGTGGAGATCAGGTTGCTATTACTGTTGCCAATCTTGAAAAGGTTTGGGCAACACTCAACATTTATCAAAGAGACATTAATAAAATAAAAGTTGGGCAGCGCGCTTTGGTTTCTTTTGGGTCTGAAGAAAGAGAAGAAGCAGGAACAATCTCTTATGTTAGTCCGGTTGTTGATGAAAAAACCAGAACAGCATCAGCAAGAGTAATACTGAATAACAATTCGGGTAAGTGGCGTCCGGGAATGTTTGTATCATCTAAAATATATGTAAGCGAAAAGAAGGTGCCGATTGTTGTAGAAAAAACTGCTCTTCAAACGCTTGAAGACAAAACTGTTATATTTATTAAAAGAGGGGAAGACTTCATTCCTCAACAAGTGAAGTTAGGAAATCAAAACGATGTGAATGTTGAGATTACTTCCGGGCTTCAGGCAGGTCAGCATTATGTATCGAAAGGTTCATTCACTCTCAAAGCCGAGATTCTAAAAGAATCATTCGGGGGCGAGGAATAAGGAGAGAATATGAATAGAATAATTGATTTTGTACTACGAAACCGGCTTTTAATTCTTGTGCTTGCAATTATAGTAATGGCTGCCGGATATTTAAGCTACAAGCAGCTTCCAATTGATGCTTTCCCGGATGTTTCACCGGCGCTTGTTCAGGTTTTTACGCAGACTGAAGGATTAGCCCCAGAAGAAATTGAAAAATATGTAACCTACCCGGTTGAAACTGCGATGAATGGACTGCCAAATCTTGAACTCATCAGGTCTGTTTCAAATTTTGGGTTGTCTGTTGTTAATATTTATTTCGAAGATGGGACAGATATTTATTTTGCAAGGCAGTTGGTTAATGAACGACTAACAGAAGCACGTGAACAAATTCCTCCAGGTTTCGGCGAACCAGCAATGGGACCAATTTCTACAGGTATGGGTTTAATTCTTTTTTATTATTTGGAAGATGAAAAAGGCAAATACAGCTTGGAAGAGTTAAGGACTATACAAGATTGGATAGTAAAATATCAGCTTCAAACTGTTCCGGGTGTAACTGAAATACTTGGAATCGGCGGTTGGGAAAAACAATACCAGGTAATTGTCAATCCCAACTCATTACTTCGGTATGATGTTACTATCAACGATGTTGTAGAAAAAATCAAAGCGAATAATTTGAATGTCGGCGCGCAATTCTTAGAGAAAAACGCAGAAGAATTTATTGTTCGTTCAACCGGACTTACTTCTAACATTGAAGACCTTGAAAACATAGTCCTAAAATCTGAAGATGGAATCCCAATTTATTTAAACCAGGTAGCAGATGTGAAAACAGGCGGAGCTATTAGAAGAGGTGTTCAAACAAGCAACGGTATTGGAGAAGTTGTAGCTGGGATGGTGGTTAAATTGTTCGGTACAAACTCTTCAACAGTAATCCAGCAAGTTGAAGACAAACTGACTGAAATAAATAAATCTCTTCCCGAAGGTATAAAAATAGTTCCATACTACCAGCAAAAAACTTTGGTGGAAGCAGCCGTAAAAACAGTAACAGATGCACTGCTTGAAGGAATTGTTTTAGTCCTTATAATTTTAATGGTATTCCTCGGTGCGATAAGACCCAGCTTAGTTGTTGCAATTGCAATTCCCTTTTCAGTTCTATTTGCGATGATTGGAATGAAATTTTTCGGAATTTCTGCCAACCTTATGTCATTCGGCGGCTTGGCAATTGCAATCGGAATGATGGTGGACGGCGCTGTTGTTATAGTTGAAAATACAGACCGGCTTTTACGAGCAAGCCACCCGGGCGAATCAAAAATTCATATCATCGCAAAAGCTAGTAAAGAAGTTATCAGACCAATCACATTTGCGGTAGTGATAATAATTATTGTTTTCCTTCCGTTATTTACACTTCAGGGAGTTGAAGGAAAAACATTTAAGCCGCTTGCTTATACAATTGCCCTTGCAATGTTTGGCTCTTTGCTTTTCGGTGTTTTTGTAGCTCCGGTTCTCTCTTCATTCTTTATGAAAAAACATATCAAAAAGAAAAAAGACAATCACGGAGAAGGTAAGGATGAAGAAGAACAAATCTGGATTTTGAAACTGTTGATAAAAATTTATAAACCGGTTGTAACCTTCTTTGTCAAAACAAGAATAGCTGCAATTGCTCTTGCAGTAATTTTATTAATTATCGGAGCGCTCATATTCCCACAATTAGGTTCTGAATTTACTCCAACTCTTCAGGAAGGAACATTGGTATTAAGAATGATGATGGCTCCTTCAATATCTCTGACAGAAAGCACCCGTCTTACACTTATTGCCGAAAGAAGGTTGATGAAAATTCCGGAAGTTACCGGCGTTGTAACAAGAATAGGCAGAGGTGAAGTGGGAGCTCATACAGATCCGGTGAACAGTGCCGAAATGTATATCTTGCTAAAGCCAAGAGACCAATGGCGAAATAATGCAACACAGCAAGAACTTGAGGAAAATATAAGGCGGGATTTTGGTGAGATACCGGGTGTATTAACAAACTTTACACAGCCAATACAAATGACCGTTGATGAATTATTGGAGGGCGTTAGAGCAGAACTCGCTATTAAATTATTCGGGGATGATTTGGACAGATTAAAAAGCAAAGCTGATGAAATCGCTGCTCAAATAAAAAAAGTTAATGGTGCTGCAGATGTGCAGGTTGACCAAGTTTCAGGTGCACCGCAATTAAGTATTGTTATTAACCGTCACGAGATAGCACGTTACGGAATAAACGTTGAAGATGTTCAACAAGTAATCAGAACAGCAATCGGCGGTGAAACTTCCGGACAAATATTTGAAGATGTAAAACGATTCGATATTTATGTGCGCTTTGAAGAGGAATTCAGAAAAGATATGAAATCTATCGGCACTTTATTAATTGAATCGCCTTCCGGTATTGAAGTGCCATTAAGTCAGTTAGCAGAAATTAAGGAAGTAGTTGGACCTCGACAAATAACACGCGAGAAAAACCAGAGATTTATTACTATCCAATGTAATGTAGTCGGACGTGACATAGTTTCATTTGTTGAAGAGGGGCAAAATGTAATTGACAGCAAAGTGAAGCTTCCACCAGGATATTTTGTAACGTGGGGCGGTCAGTTTAAGCTGCAGCAGGAAGCTAATGCAAGATTAGCAGTCGTAGTTCCAATTACACTGTTTATAATTTTCATAATGTTGTTTTCAAGTTTTAATTCTCTAAAAAATTCACTACTGATTTTCTTGAACATACCGTTGGCATTAGTTGGTGGGATTGTTGCTTTATGGATTTCCGGGCAGAACCTTTCTGTGCCCGCATCAGTTGGATTCATTGCTCTGTTCGGTATTGCACTGTTGAACGGAATAGTTCTGGTAACATATTTAAATCAGTTACGAATGGAAGGATTAAATATTGATGAAGCATCAATTCAGGGAGCGTGCTTAAGAATAAGACCGGTCTTAATGACTGCCCTTGCAGCAGCGCTGGGAATGATACCTCTTCTGTTTGCTACCGGAATTGGAAGTGAAGTGCAAAGACCTTTGGCAACAGTTGTAATTGGCGGGTTGGTTACTTCAACCGCTTTAACATTATTGGTTGTTCCGGCATTATACAAGTGGTTTGCAATTAAGGTTACTGAAGGTGAAATGTAGTCTGTTTTTAATAATTTTTGTAGCACAGATTATTAATCTGTGCTACTATAAACACAAGTTTGGAGAATAAATATGAAAGAAATAAAAGCTATAATCAGGCAATTCAAATTAGATGATGTAATAACCGAACTGCATAAGATAGAAGGACTGCCGGGAATTACTATTTCTGAGATTAAAGGATTTGGAAAAGGTAAAGGAAAAAATGCTGAAGTAATCCCGCCGAGGCGGGATGAAGGTCTGCACCAATTAGTTCCAAAAGTAAAGATAGAAATTGTTGTTCATAATAATTTGGTTGATGAAATTGTAAATACAATTCAAAGAACAGCACACACCGGAAATCCCGGCGATGGAAAAATATTTGTGGTTATTGTCGAAAACGTTATTAAGATTAGAACTAATGAACGTGATGAAGTAGCTATTTGAAAACTCGAATTAATTTTAAAATGGAATTATTATGACCGGTTTATCACAAATAATAATCGGTGCATTTTTACTTAGCATTGTTCATGCATCCATACCAAACCATTGGATTCCTTTGGTTGCTCTATCAAAAGCGGAAAAGTGGAATGAGAAATTAACCCTTGGCATCACAGCAATTGCGGGTTTTGCACATACGCTAAGTACAATAATTATTGAAATTATAGTAGGCTTTTTTGGTTATGAATTATCCGGTTCCTATTCATTTATAGTTGGGGTTATTGCACCGAGCATACTGATACTTCTTGGAATTATTTATCTTATTCTGAGCTTAATGGATAATAAGTATCATCAGCATCATCACTCGCACGAAATAAATATTGAAGATGCGAAAAAAAAACTACTATAGCAATAATTATTACGCTTACTATCTCAATGTTTTTTTCTCACTGTCTGGAAATTGAAGCATATTTTTTTGTGGCAAGCAAACTCGGTTGGCAGGGAATTATTACTGTTTCTGTAATTTATACAATTATCACTATTACAGGAATGCTTCTGTTTGTATGGCTTGGGATGATGGGTATAAAAAAAATTAAATCTCACTTACTCGAACATCACGAAAAAACAATTACAGGAATTCTGTTAATCGTTTTAGGAATTGCCGGATATTTTATCACATAGTGATGGCTATGCCAAAAGATAACTAAAGTTAAAAATATATATGGAATACAATTATAATCACTCACACGAGAAGTTTAATTACAACAAAGCATTTGCTTTCGGAATCATACTAAATGTAATCTACATTATTGTTGAGTTTGTTTATGGTTTGAAAATAAATTCAATGGCGTTGATTGCAGATGCGGGACATAACTTAAGTGATGTTTTAGGATTAATGCTTGCCTGGGGAGCTGCATATCTTGCTAAATCCGTTCCTACAAGAACCAGAACATACGGCTTACGTAAATCAACTATCTTAGCTGCGCTTTTTAATGCAATAATTTTATATGCAGCAGTCGGTGCAATTATAGTTGAAGCTGTAAGAAAATTTATTTCCCCGGAACCAGTTCAGGGCATAACTATGATGACTGTTGCGGGAATTGGCGTTGTGATTAATACGCTTACCGCTCTTCTCTTCTTAAAGGGGAAAGAGAACGATATAAATATTAAAGGCGCATTTTTACATATGGCTGCAGATGCCGGAGTTTCGCTTGGCGTGGTACTTGCCGGTTTGATGATTAACATTACAGGTTTGTATATTTTTGATCCGATTATAAGTTTGGTTATTGTGTTTGTAATTACAGTCGGAACCTGGGGATTATTAAAAGATTCAATACATCTTTCAATGGATGCGGTGCCGAATAAAATCAATGTATCTAATGTGAAGAAATACTTAACTTCTTTGCCGAATGTTAAAGATATTCATGATTTGCACATTTGGGGAATGAGTTCAACCGAAACTGCTTTGACTGCTCATTTAGTTCTAGAAAAATTTCCGGATGATAATCAATTGCTTGAAGATATAAATAAAAAATTGCAGAATGAATTTGGGATTGAGCATTTGACAATTCAGTTAGAGTTAACTTATGAAATAGATAATTGCGCGAAGTGCTGACAAGGAGCTTTTTTTATAAAATTAATGAGGTGATCATGAAATATTTTTTTTGGAGCGGTTACTGTAATAGCACTCATAATTGTTGGATACCTTATTTTCATTTATTCAGGTATATATAACATCAGCGCAATGGTTCATCACGACAAGCTGACTCTATGGATGATGAATACTGTAAGGGAAAATTCAATCAAACATAATGCGGATGATAAAATAAAAATGCCTGATCTTTCAGATACTTCTCTAGTAAAGATGGGTTTCGTTCATTATAGAGAGTTGTGTGTCACCTGTCATGGTGCGCCAGGTATAAAACAGAGTGAATTTGCTGAAGGGCTTTATCCTAATCCGCCAATGCTTTCCAAAGTTGCTAAAGATTGGACACCTCAGCAGCTTTTCTGGATAACTAAAAACGGTTTAAAGATGACAGGAATGCCTGCGTTTGGACCAACTCACACTGACGATATGATCTGGGCAATTGTTGCTTTTACAAAAAAGCTTCCGACATTGACTAAGGAACAATACCAGGTTCTTGATAATGAAACGAAAGACGAAAGTGACGAAGCGGATGAACATACTCATTAAATACGGAACCTGTCAATAAAAATTAATAGAAAATTATTTTAATTATGCAGCAGTATTTAATGATAATGTATCTGTTTAATGTTTATTCGTTCAAACCTGAGTATCGTTTTTTGCATGAGTTGATTAAAGATAACTGCAAATCTTATGGCGCAACGACCTTTTCCCAAACTGCTTTGGGTTACTTTATTTATGGCGCAATACCTGTAGGTATTGCCATAGGCGCTGGAACTGATGTTGCAGTTGAGTCTGCAGATATAATTCTTGTGAAGAATAATCCTAAAGACGTGGTTGCATTAATAAAATTTTCAAGAGCCACTTATAAAAAGATGATTCAGAATTTAATCTGGGCAACAGGATATAACGTTATAGCAATTCCTCTTGCCGCCGGAGTTTTATATTCAGTAGGAATAATATTAAGTCCTGCATTAGGTGCAGTACTAATGTCTGTGAGTACAATAGTTGTAGCAATAAATGCTAAACTTCTAAAAGTGTAACAATAAAAATAAGGTTTCAGACATTAGTTCTGAGTGTTTGTTTAAAAGATCTACCAATTAGTTTTGCAGGTAAAAATCCTAAGCAGCTATTTTTTGTGCGAAGAGAATATATAATCGTCTTCTTTGCTCTGTAACAAAAGGAGTAATTGATTTTAGATTTTGATTTTCAAATGTTTTTTATTAGCAATTTCTAAAATATGATCCATTCCCGATTCAAGTTTCTCTTTAAATACTCTAATATAGTTTATCCCGGTTTCGTTGAGCTCTGTTGTTATTAAAAGATTTTAAAAATAATTAACATACAATTCCACCTCTTAGCAAAACATGTGCGATCGCTCGTTACGTACAAGCGATTTACATCTACCATAGATATGATTAATCTTCTCTTGTAAAGTATAATTTTTATTTAACCAGACAATATTTGTACCAGGACAAATTGGTTGAAGTGTTTATCCTCTTTTTTGAATACCAAGTGCAAGTAGAACACTGTTCCCGAGATGTTCGCCCAAACAAACCTTTTCGGAAGTCTTCATTTTCAGTTCATCTTTTTCATAATCAGAAATATTTAGTTCAGAAATGGTATTAAATTTTTTTATAAGAAATTCAATTGAAGCAGTACAAATCGGTTTATCAGTAAATTGTTTGTCGGACATGAGAAATGCTTTTGGACAAGTTGATCCTATTTTTAATTGCTTAGCTTTTTTTTTGTCCAAATTTCCGACTTGGTATTTCTCATATTATTAAATAGAATAGCAAGCGGTGAGGTATTGCTTAAATATAGACCACCCTTCTTTGCTTTTTCAAAAATAGCGCTATCGACACAAGTTGATTAGGGTGCTAATAAAAACAGACTCCCCCACCCAACTGAATCGTAGCTTAAAAGATTGACTTCACTTGAAATTGAAGTCTCGAATAAAAAAAAATTACTTAGTGGAGATTTCTTCATCGGAGTTAAGTAAAATTAATAAGAAGTTGAATTCAAAAAACCTTCCATTTATTTCGCTAATGAAATAGTAAATACTATTCAAAAAACAACCAACTCCGGCAATCCCGGTAATGGGAAAATATTTGTAGTTAATTTAAAGAATGTGATAAATATTATAGCGAATGAAAGAGGAGAAGAAGCGATATTGATAACATTGCATATATAGCTGAGGATACAAATTTTAAATACAAATTAGTGGATTGACTATTGTTCTATTAATTATTTTCCTTATTGTTGCTCTGATATAATTATTAAATATCATGTACAATAAGAATCTAGGATGAAAAAATATCAGCTAAAAAATATTGACTGCGCTTCTTGTGCGACGAAAATAGAAGAAGGTGTTGCAAAATTAGAGCAGGTTAAGTTTGTCTCAGTGAATTTTGCAAACTCAACTCTGCAAATTGATGCGCCGGATATTGAAGAAGTAAAACAAAAAATAAAGGAGATTGAGCCAGAAGTTGAAGTAGAGGAAATGAAAGACGGTGAGCCGTTAGAAGCAGTAAATATATGGAAAGAAAATAGGACGGAACTGATAAAAATCTTTATAACCCTTCTACTTCTTTCTGCAGGGCTAATCTTTGAGAAGCTGATTCACAATACTCCTTACCATATTGCTGAATATTTGGTTTTTCTTCCGGCTTATTTAATCAGCGGCTGGGGTGTATTACACGGAGCTTTCAGAAGCATTACAAAAGGAAAAGTTTTCAACGAACATTTTCTTATGACAATTGCCACACTCGGTGCGATTGCAATTGACGCAATGCCGGAAGCAGTAACTGTTATGTTGTTTTATGTCGTCGGAGAATTATTTCAGGATGTAGCAGTTAATCGTTCACGCAAATCAGTTAAAGCATTATTAGAAATCAGACCGGACTATGCAAACATCGAAATCAATGGAGAGATTAAAAGAGTTTCGCCAACAGAAGTTCATCCTGTACAAATAATTGTTGTAAAGCCCGGAGAGAAAATTCCTCTCGATGGAATAGTTAAAGAGGGAAATTCTTTTGTTGACACTTCCGCCCTGACCGGTGAATCAGTTCCAAGGGCAGTAAAACAAAGCGAAACTGTTTTAGCAGGTATGATAAATAAAAGCGGAATGCTGACTGTTGTAGTAACAAAAGAATTCGGCGAATCATCTATTTCAAAAATATTAGAATTGGTAGAGAATGCCAGCAGCAAAAAAGCAGAGACTGAAAAATTCATAACAACTTTTGCAAGATACTACACTCCCTTTGTAGTATTTGCTGCACTGCTTATTGCGCTTATCCCACCACTTTTTTTTATAGAACAAACTTTTACAGATTGGATTTACAGAGCACTTGTTGTTCTTGTAATTTCTTGTCCTTGTGCTTTAGTAATCAGCATTCCGCTTGGATATTTCGGAGGAATCGGCGGCGCTTCTCGAAGAGGAATTCTAATTAAAGGTTCAAATTATCTCGATGCCCTTACAAAAGTAAAAACAGTAGTCTTTGATAAAACAGGAACTCTGACAAAAGGCGAATTTAAAGTCTCTGAAATAACAACCGCTAATGGATTTAGTAAAGAAAACATTCTTGAATATGCCGCATATTCTGAAGCTCATTCAAATCATCCGATTGCAAAATCTATTCTTGAAGCGTATAATAAAACATTGGACATTAACAGGATAAAAAATGTTAATGAAATTTCAGGTCACGGGATTAAGGCAGTTGTTGATGAAAAAGAAATATTAATTGGTAATGACAAACTGCTTCATAAAGAAAATATCGAACACGACAAATGCGATGTTGACGGAACAGTTGTACACGTTACTGTTAATAAAAAATATGCGGGCTACATTGTAATATCAGATTCATTAAAAGATGAAGCGGTCGAAGCGATCAATGAACTGAACAAGTTAAAAATAAAAACCGTTATGCTCACCGGCGATAACAAAAGCGCTGCCGAAGTTTATGCGAAAAAACTTGGCATCAAAGAATATTATTCTGAGCTTTTGCCGGAAAATAAAGTTGAACATATCGAAAAGTTAATCGAACTATCCAACAGTGGAGATAAAGTCGCATTCATTGGTGACGGAATAAATGATGCTCCCGTAATTGCACGTGCAGATGTTGGAATTGCGATGGGTGCTCTCGGTTCAGATGCAGCAGTAGAAACTGCGGATGTTGTGCTTATGACAGATTCACCAATGCAGGTTGTGCATTCAATCGAAATAGCAAAGCGAACAAGAAATATTGTTTGGCAGAATATCTTTTTTGCAATGGGAGTAAAATTAGTTTTTATTTTTCTTGGCATATTTGGAATCGCTACAATGTGGGAAGCAGTCTTTGGTGACATGGGTGTGGCAATAATAGCGATATTAAATGCTATGAGGGTGATGAGATAAACGGAACACTATTTTAAGCATTTTGTTTTAACATATCAATTACTATTTTAACACCAACTTAATTCCTCCATTATGATCCACAAATTAAAATCAAGGAGCGCACAAATGAATTTATTCATTCAAAAATTCCGGTACAGTTTACTTTATGTTTTTCTTTTTTTGCTAATTTTATCTTCCGTGAACTGCAGCGAAGATAATTCTTCGTCAAATCCAAACACAGATCCAAATGCTATTACAATTCAGGGAAATGCATTTCAGCCCGCGACTCTCACTGTGAAAAAAGGAACAACCGTGACATGGACAAATAAAGATTCTTACGCACACACAGTTACGAGCGGAATTTCTCCCAACCCAAACGGAACATTTAATAGTAATAATGTTGCAGCAAACCAAACCTTTTCATTCAAGTTTGATAATACAGGAGGTTTTGATTATTTCTGCATGATTCATACTCAGATGACAGCTAAAATTACCGTCGAGGAATAAAAAAACTGTCGAGTTTATTTCATTCAACTAGTATTTGAACTACCGGAAATTCGAAGAATATCTTTGATTCTTTGCGAAAATGAAATTGTGAGAAATTCATTCTAAATATCGGCTTAGGAAGTACAAATTCTTCAAATTTTAATCATTTTGAAGCTTTCCCGAAATTCATGAGCTTCTCTTGAAGATTCATGAGACTTTCATGGAGATTCATGAACCTCTCATGAAGATGCATGAACACCTCATGGAGATTCATGAACTTCTCATGGAGATTCATGGCCTTTCATGAAGATTCATGAACCTCTCATGAAGATGCTTGAAGCATTCATGGCGCAGCATGAACCATTCATGAATCTTCATGAAGCATCCAAGAATACGCACAACTGATTCCATATTCATCATTAAATCGTTTAAATGTTTCCAAAATTGTCCCGTAGAACCAACAGACAGTTCCCTATTTTTGTCCAAAGGAATTGGCAATCTCAATCCATTCATCAAACAATCTTTCCGCTTAACATCAATTTTTTGCTGAACTCAAATTCTATGTTTAATATTAGGCAAAGCAACGAAAGATTTATTTGTTTGCGATAATTTATTCACCTAACAAAATCAGGAGTCAAAATAAAATGAAAAGATCTCTCTCATTATTTTTAATTCTATTCTTATTTATTTCTGTAAGGTTTACTTCCGCACAAGCAGTTGATGAAATACTTGCGAAGCATTTTGAAGCAATCGGACAGGACAATTTATCAGCAGTTCAAACTGTTAAAACAACCGGAAAGTTTGTACAAGGCGGAATGGAAATCCCATTTATCTCTTATGCACTTAGACCAAATAAAGTTCGCGTTGAAGGTGAATTTCAGGGATTAAAATTTATTCAAGCTTACAATGGTGAAATCGGCTGGGCATTAAATCCATTTATGGGCGATACAGTTCCAACTCAGGCGCAGCAGGACGTTGTTGATGAACTAAAAGATCAAGCAGATATTGATGGACTATTTTATAACTATGCTGACAAAGGATTCAAAGTTGAGTTAGTCGGTACTGAAGAAATGGAAGGTCAGCAGGTTTATCTTTTAAAGCTGACCAAAGAAAATGGTAATGAATACATTTATTATATGGATGCTGAAAATTATGTCCCGTTAAAAATGAAGGCAAAAGTAAAGGTGATGGGGGTAGAAAGAGAAGTAGAAACATTTTACAGCAATTACAAACCAACAGATGGAATTGTAATGGCATACAGTATGGAATCAAAGATGGGTGGACAAACAGTTTCGCAAATCGTTGTTGATAAAGTTGAATTTAATGTCGAAGTTGATCCGTCAATATTCGAAATGGATTCTGCAAAAACAAAAGAGTAAATAAAATTCCACTAAGGAGGAATGACATGAAACGTAAAATAATTTTTTTATTGATATTTGGTTTC
>DAOLIQ010000044.1:0-27276 GCA_035328465.1 Ignavibacteriaceae bacterium
ATTACGGGCTTTAGGTTTTTCTCAAATATATTTTATAAATTACAGTAGTTGATTTAATCAAACCTTTATCTATAAGGTTTTTATAGTGTCATATAAAAAAATTTTAGAGGGTGTTATGCGAAACGTGATTGTTGCAGTTTTTGTAATAATATTTGTTAGTACTGGTTTCTCACAGTACAGTTTAAAATACCATCCGTTCTCCGGTACTATAGGAATAACGGGTGAGCTTGGCGGAACACTTGCTCTGTCGGATTTCAACAACAATAAAATTGATTTCCTCGGCAAGGCAAATGTTGAATACTTTTTCCCCACTACAAATATGGGAATATTCGGTTTACGAATTTTCGGCGGAGGCGGGTATATTGCCGGTAAGGGTGGTGCAACTAGTAATTATCCATTAATTACTGAGTTCCGTACAGATTTACTATTTGTCGGAGCCGGTCTTTCCTATAATCTTCAGGCTGATGAATCTATTTATCCTTACGTCTTTGCAGGTATTTCATATCTTTATTTTAACCCAAAAGATCAAAATGGAGATAAGATGCCTTTTAACAGCATAAATAAATACAGCCGAAATGAAAAGCTTATCATAGGGGAAACAGGCGTACGATTCAAGATCTCGGATGAAGCATCTATTAATTTTGCGCTGGGATTAAACTACGCAGGCAATGACAATTTAGATGACCTTGATAATTCACTAACTAACGGAACAGACGATGATGTCTTCTTTACCGGTTTACTTGGATTTACTTTATTCTTAGGCGGTACGAGTGATTCAGATGCTGATGGAATCGAGGATGAGCTTGATTTGTGTCCTCACACACCAGAGGGAATTCAGGTAGATCAGTTTGGATGCCCTGTTGATGTTGACAAGGATGGTGTTCCAGACTATATGGATTTATGTCAGGGCTCACCTCTAAATGTACCTGTGGATGAAAATGGCTGCCCGCTGGATACTGATAGTGACGGTATTCCTGACTATTTAGATTTATGCAGAGACACTCCCCTAAAAGTTAAAGTTGATAAACGCGGCTGCCCGATTGACACTGATGGCGACGGTGTCCCTGATTATAAAGATAAATGTGCGAATACAGCTGCCGGTGTCGAAGTGGATAAAAACGGATGTGAGCTTGTCGCTGAAATCAGCGAGATACCAACTTTGCCGACAAAAGTAATTCTGTCAGGCGCAACTAATTTTGAATCCGGAAATTCAGTATTGCCATTAACTTCATTACAGGAATTGGACAAGCTGCTTCCGATCATGAAAGAATTTCTGGAGACCAGATGGCGCATCGAAGGTTATACAGACAGCAAAGGTTCTGCTAAGTTAAATAAGAAATTATCTCTTGAAAGAGCAAATTCTATAAAAAATTATTTTGTTAATCATGGAATCGATGAATCAAGATTTGAGACTTTCGGTTTCGGCTCTGATTTTCCGGTTGGAGATAACAGCACTGAATCGGGTCGCGCTATGAATCGCCGCGTTACGATAGAAATGATTGGGGCAGATGATATTCAAAATTATAAAATCAGCGATGACTATAGTTATAACCCCGCTAACGAAAAAAATGTTGGCGAAATGATTTTCACTGATGGTTATTTGTATTGTTATCAGGTTTCTTCCTGGCGTACACGTTCAAAAGCTGAAGCCGAAAAAAACCGATTAATTGGAAAAGGACTAAAAGCATTTATAACAGAAGCTAGGCTTCCGGAGCTCGAAGGTATATGGTATCGTGTTCGTGTAGGGTTCTTCAGATCTTACGAGGAAGCTCTTCAGTCCAGAATTAAATAAAAATTAATACTAAATTATTAAAGGCGTCTTTTAAGGACGCCTTTTTTATTTTATTTCGTATGAAAGTTATTTGTTCAGAAAATTTCATTAGGCAATCTTTAGTATTTTTGTGATGAAGAAAAACAAAGGGAATCTAAATTGAAAAAAATCATTTCAGTTGTTGGTGCTCGTCCTAATTTTATGAAAGTTGCACCGCTCCATCGCGCATTTGAAAAATATAACAAAAAACAATCTGTCTCCTCATTAATGATTGATCATAGGATTTGTCATACAGGTCAGCATTATGATGAAAAAATGTCAAAGATATTTTTTGAAGAACTTGAACTTCCGCAGCCCGATTTTTATCTTGGAATTGGAAGCGGCAGTCATGCTGAACAAACTGGGAAAATAATGATTGAGTTTGAAAAAATTCTTATTCAACAGCAGCCTGCATTAGTGATAGTGGTTGGGGATGTTAATTCAACGATTGCATGCAGCTTAACAGCTTCTAAGTTAAATATTCCTGTTGCCCATGTTGAAGCAGGATTGAGAAGTTTTGATAGACAAATGCCGGAAGAGATTAACAGACTCTTAACTGATTCAATAGCGGACTTTCTTTTTGTATCCGAACCTTCGGGGTTGAGTAATTTGAAAAATGAAGGAGTGCCGGATGAAAAGGTTTTTTTTGTCGGTAATGTTATGATAGACAGCTTGCTTCATCATCTTACAAAAGCTGAAGAATCACAGATATTAAAAAAATTAAATCTCCTTCCGAACGAATACATACTCGTAACGATGCACAGACCGAGTAATGTTGATTCTGATGAACAGCTTTCTCTGCTGGTAAGAATGTTGAACTCCCTTTCAGAAAAACGCGATATTGTTTTCCCTATCCATCCTCGAACATTAAAAAACCTTGAGAAGAATCAGCTTGACAGCAAATTGAACGAAAAAATAATTCTCACCGACCCAATTGGTTATATTGATTTTTTGTGGCTCACACGTAATGCAGAGGTGGTGTTAACGGACAGCGGCGGAATTCAGGAAGAGAGTACTTTCCTCGGTATCCAGTGCGTAACTGTTCGAAGCTCAACTGAAAGACCAGTCACTATTGAGGTGGGTACAAATCATTTAGTAGGCGATGACTTTGATGAAGCTGAAAAGGTCGTTATGGATATTATTCACGGCAGAAAGAAAAAGGGTAATATCCCGGAATTGTGGGATGGAAAAACATCCGATCGGATAGTTGAAATTATTGCCAAAAATATTTTTTAATAATCTGCTTCTATAAATTTTGATACAGATTTAAATTTCGCTGATAAAAAAAGCCCGGTGATGGGGGGACACCGGGCTCGACTACTAATTTCAAAAAGAATAATCCTTTTGAAAAAGTCAAAAGAAACTTAAAATGTTTTTGAAATAAAAGCAATAATGTAATTAACTTAATTTTAAACGTAAGGTAATTGAGGTTTTACGATATTTGATTCTTCCAAAATGAATTTGTTTTTGACAATAGACAGTTTTATTGAATCATTTAGGACTTTCAATCCACTGTGTATTCAATTTAACAATCAATTTGCTTTTGAAGAATATCAGTTGAGAGATCAGTTATCTGAAACGAATGATAAATAGGCACCCAATTAATTGACTGCCTATTTATTCGGGTAAAGTACTACTTGAGATTATTTAATTAAAATCATTTTCCGTGTTTGAATAAAACTCCCTGCTTTCAATTGATAGAAATATACACCGCTTGAGAGATTCTGACCTTCGCCAGAATGACCATCAAATTCAACTTCATATCTTCCAGAAGGTTTGTATTCATCAACAAGAGTTACAACTTCATTCCCAAGAACATCATAAATTTTTAAAGTTTGCCAACTGCCTGCTGGTGCCTGCCAACTGATTTTGGTACTTGGATTAAATGGGTTGGGGTAGTTCTGTTCTAATCTAAATTCATTCGGGTTTGAAAATATATTTTCCTGGTTATCCGAGGGATTTAGCAATTCAACTTCAACAAGAATATCCAATGTGTGTTCCAATGACCACCAACCATAATCAACTCCGGGGTCAAAGCGACCACTAGCAAAAAATTTCCAGCCCGGAATGCCAATAATTCCAGATAAAAGACCAATCCGATCTGTATCCATAGTAGTCCCAACATTTTTATATGCAATTCCAAATATCTCACCCTGTAAAATATTTGGTTCGAACGTTATGTTTGTTTGCATCCACACATACTGACCAGTATCAAACGGCACAATAGGATAACCGAACCCAGCATCACTCCAAATATCACTACCGAATGGCTCCGGATCACCGCTTATTGATGTCCATCCCCCTGTTCGATCCGGGTTATCAAGGAATGCGGTTATATTATTGTATCCATTTCCCGACGCCTGATAATACCCATCAGGTTCTACTGGAGCATTTAACAACTGATCTTCTGTTAAATTTACTCTTACAATTTTGCTTTCCAGATAAGCACCATTAAGCAGTCCAGAATTATCAGTTGGCATAAAAGCAAATCCTTTGATTATAAGATCTGCCGGAGCAACAAACCATTGCAGCATCCAGTCTTGCCCAAAGAATCCAAAGTCAGTATTGAATGTGCCATCATTATACCCGAGTGTATCGATGATACCATTAGCTGACACCGTATTTTGAAAGGTTGGTCTGATCTGTTCCTTATTAGTGTTTGGTTTAATCTTCATAACTTCAAAAGAGTTCTCAATGCCCTTAAATCTGTAGAACTTCCCGTCTGGTCTCATTACCATTCTGTCCTGCGCAAACAAAGTCATTGAAGAAATTGTAATAACCAAGAATGGAAATACAACTTTTTGCAACATAGTATCACCTTTCGTTTGGTGAATGAAAAAACTGATAACATCTTCATCACTGATCTCAATAAGATGCCGATGCTTTCTTAAAATTGATTTCATTGATTCACTATTAGAGAGATTAATTATTTAATAAATATCATCTTCCTTGTCTGAATAAAACTCCCCGCCTTCAATTGATAGAAATATACTCCGCTTGAGAGATTCTGACCTTCGCCAGAATGACCATCAAATTCAACTTCATATCTTCCAGAAGGTTTGTATTCATCAACAAGAGTCGCAACTTCATTTCCAAGAACATCATAAATTTTTAAAGTTTGCCAACTGCCTGCTGGTGTCTGCCAACTGATTTTGGTACTTGGATTAAATGGGTTGGGGTAGTTTTGTACGAGAGAAAATTCTCCCGGTACTATTCCCTGCTGTTCATTAACATTAGTGACAATATCAATTCTAAACCATTTCAGCGCCTGATAACAAACATTCGATGAGTCAAATCCAGACCAATTATAATATGGATAGGTGCTATCAATTGCAGTCGTTAGAGCAAGAGGATTATATCCGAGAAAAATAATTTTATTTCCCGCCGGAAGAGTTCTATGTGTTCCAGTTGGTTTTAACTCGACAGAATGAATACCTCCTATTGCGCGGGTTTCTACCATCATATCAGTGACTGCATCCTCCAATATTTCAAACCCATCTATTTTGTTTAAACTTAACAAAATGTAATTTGGATTATACATCAGGGAATCCGGCGGTGGTAAGTACGAATTGAACAAGTCAAACATCGACTGACCGAAAAGAGAACTCTGCTGGGGAAAAAGTAATGAAGGAATGTTATACCCTGAAGTTCCGTCATAACTCACATCGTTATAGAGATGAAGCAGACCTAAAATGTCATATTCAAATAGCCCCGGGTAATAATTCTCATCAGGATAACCAGACCGAAAAATAAGCCAATCGTCCCCTGCGAGGAAATAATTTCTTGATCCGTTTTCCTCAAGCCAATGTCTTATTTCAACATCAGTATAATATTCTGGTTCACCTTGGGTTATCTCAAAAATATTCTGATAATATTGGTAAACATCTTCTGAGATTGGACCATAAGCCCAAACGTCATGATCAAAATATAAATTCAAATTAAAAATATCTGGACCAAAATAATAATCCTGTGGATAGCCGTTAACTTTATCAAATCCGTTGAAGATAACTAATGTACTAGCACCCGAAGGATTGAAGATAAAGAAATTTTTAGACTCTGAGATTGTACTCATGCCCCCAATATCTTCAGCTTCAATGTAGTAAAGCACTTCAGTATTTATCGCTTGAACTGGAATTTCACCAGTAAAATTGGGTTCTGTTCCTGTCATAAGGTCATCATTCCACGAAGTACCATCATCATTGCTCCACCAAAGGATGGCTTGTGCTATTCCGGCTGGACCGATAGGATTCTCATCTGTTATAACTGCATCGATAGAAAATGGACCCTTGCTAGTACCGCTTCGAACGGTAGTAAACGAATGAATTTCTGGTGGAATATCTCCAATGAATTCAACTTCGACTAAATAATCCCATGTATATTCGCGTGACCACCAGCCAAAATCAACTCCGGGGTTAAAGCGACCGTTAGCATAAAACTTCCAACCCGGTGCTCCAATAATACCGGCCAAGAATCCCACACGATCTGCGTTCATAGTAACTCCCGTATTTCTGAACGCAATGCCAAATCTTTCATGCAGTAATACAGTGGGTTCGAAAAACTCATTTGTCCTAATCCACTGATATCCACCCATCCCAGTTGGTTGAATGAGAAACCCGACACCACCATCGCTCCAAATATCGGTATCGAATGGTTCAGGATCCCCGCTCTTCGATATCCATTCACCTGTTCGATCCGGATTATCAAGGAATGCAGTAATGTCATTATAACCATTTCCTGATGCCGGATAATACCCTTCCCATTCTACTGGTGCGCTTATCAATTGTTCTTCGTTTAATTTTATACTTACTATTTTACCCTCTAAAATAGGAGGAAGGAAAGGAGGTAGGTTATCAGTTATCCAATCAGCAAATCCTTTGATTATAAGATCTGCCGGGGCGACAAACCATTGCAGCATCCAGTCCTGTCCGAAGAATCCAAAATTTGTATTGAACGATCCGTCATTATATCCGAGTGTATCTATTACGTCATTAACTGAAAGCGGATTTCTTATGGTCGGATTGACTCTCTGTTGATCCGAGTTTGGTTTAATTTTCATAACTTCAAAAGAGTTCTCATTGCCTTTAAATCTGTAGAACTTCCCGTCTGGTCTCATTACCATTCTGTCCTGCGCAAACAAAGTCATTGAAGACATTATTATAATCAGGAATGAAACTAAAAAATTTTGTAGCATAACTTCACCTTTTATATTGGTCAATGAAACAATTAAAAACATCCTCAAAAATGATCTCAGTTAATCGTCGATACTTTATTAAAATTGATTTCATTGATTCACTATTTTATGCATTCATTATTTTAGAACAATCATCTTCCTCGTCTGAATAAAACTCCCCGCCTTCAATTGATAGAAATATACTCCGCTTGCAAGCGACGAAGCATCGAAGTTGACCTGATAACTTCCTGCATTTCGATACTCATTAACCAGTGTCGCAACTTCATTTCCAAGCACATCATAAACTTTTAAAGTCTGCCAACTGCCTGCTGGTGCCTGCCAGCTTATCTTCGTGCTTGGGTTATATGGGTTGGGGTAATTTTGATTAAGAGAAAATTCTTTCGGTAATGAATTATCACTAGGATCATTTACTTCTGTGACAATATCAATTCCAAACCATTTCAGTGTCTGATAAGGTGTATTGGATGAATCATATCCGACCCAATGATAATATGAATAATCATCACTTAAAGCTGTATTTAGTGCGATTGGATCATAAGCAAGAAATACTATTTTATTACCCGCAGTCAATTCTCTGTGTATGGCAGTCGGTTTCATCTGAATGTCCGGTATTCCTGCTATCCCTCTTGTTTCAACTTCCATGTCAACTACAACGTCATTTGTTGTTTCGAACCCATCTATCCAATTGCTTGTTCCCAATTCAAAATTAGGATTATACATTAATGAATCAGCGGGCGGGTTTAATGAATTAAAGAATGTTCTGATTGGTTCACCAAATAGACTACTTTCAACAGGCAAAACTAACGATGGAATATTTTGCCCGGATACACCATCATAACTTACATCGTTATAGCTGTGTGTTATTCCTAAAATATCATACTCAAAATCTCCGGGAGTAAAATCCTGATCAACATAGCCATATCTATCACCGAGCCATTCCTGACCGGCAAGAAAGTAATTTCTATTTCCATCAGCTTCAAGCCAGGGTTTGACCAATGAATCAGTATAGCTTTCCGGTGCTCCGTTACAGATTTCAATTATGTTTGAATAATAATCAAACAACTCAGCGGGTGCTTCGCCGTATCCCCAAATATCGTGAGCAAAATTTAACTCCCCCCCCGGAAATAATTCTGGTCCGAAATAATAATCTTGAGGATAGCCGTAGGGAGAATAAAATCCATTAAACAAGACAAGTGTATTTGCTCCTGATGGACCGAAGACTGTGTATTCTATAGTTGATGTTATAGTGGTGTGAGTAGTATTTGTATCAACGGCTTCAAAGTAATAAGCGACATTCGTCCCAGCAGGAAAACCCGGGAGTTCCCCGGTATAAAGGCTATCTATCTCATGATTTAAAAGGATAGGAGGATAGTATTGCCATGTGCTTCCATCATCAGTGGAGTAATACAAGTCAACCGAGACAATAATTCCTGCATTTAATTTTGCTGGTTGATCACTGGATTTAACTAATGCATACACTGGAAGTGGTTCTTCCGATAAAGTGGAGTTCAAAATAGAGTAACCTAAAAATTCAGGTGAAGATCCTTCAACGATATCCACTGCAACCGGAAAATCAAATGTGTATTCTGTTGTCCACCAACCAATATCTGCTCCAGGGTCAAATCTTCCATTCACATAGAATTTCCAACCAGGGAATCCAACTATTCCAGCAAGAAATCCGATTCTGTCTTCATCCATATTTGGTGAAGTGTTTTTTACTGCAACACCAAAAATCTCTCCTTGTGAAATGATCAGATCCCAAAGAGATGTTAAATCGACCCATTGATAATCATTAAGAGTTTCATCAGGGATGAAAGAATATCCAATTCCACCATCACTCCAAAGATCCTCGCCGAATGGTTCGGTATCCCCGCGTTGGATTGAAGTCCAACCGCCGGTTCGATCCGGATTATCAAGAAATGAAGTGATGTCATTGAAGCCATTTCCTAGTGCTTCGTAATAACCGCGACGCACAGTATCAGCACCAATTAATTGCGACTCGCTCCAGTTAACTTTTACTAGTTTTACTTCAACAGGAGTATCATTAGCATTCTCAGTGCAATAAAACCCTAAACTTTTGACCACCAATTCGGCTGGCGCCTTATACCATTGAAGTATCCAATCGTGTCCGAATATTCCAAAATCCGTGTTAAATGTTCCATCATTATAGCTAAATGTATCAAGTAGCCCAAGAGTTTGAATATTGTTAATCGGTTTCAATATTTGTGTTGAAGTTATTTTCAGAAAAGATTTAACTCGTTGTGTTTCTTTAGATTGAAGTAAGCTCACTTTTTTTTGATTTTCCAATAAAACATTTTCTTGCGAATAACTATATACTGCGCATAAAAAAATAAAAAGTGTAATTAAAGATTTCATAGTAACCTCCTATCATAATTTAGAGAATAATAAAAGCCTGATTGATAAAGCGAAATAGATGGCGTGATAGAAGTTGGAACGTATAAATTTTGGAAAGCGCTTAAAATTTTTTTTAAGTGAAGCGGGCAATGAGAACTATTTTGAACCTCGAAGCAACCAATCAAATACAGATTACTCTGCATAGGAACCTCAAACCAATTAAATAAACCGATTTAATTACGGCATAATTGTAACAAATTTATTAGAAAAAAGAAACAACTATTTTTAGTATTTATTTTCCAACGACTTGGTGTTCGATCTCTGTAAAAGCGATCCATCCGCTTTTAACTGCACTTTCTATTGTTGACGGCAATCCTGTATCAATCCAATCGCCGGCAAGAAATAAATTTTTAATATTCGTTTTAGTCGAAGGTCGTTTGTTGATAATTGAATTTGATGGAATGAATGTCGCTCTTTTTTCTTTTAAGATTTTATAATGAATAATCTTTTCTTTCGGGATGAGTAAATATTTTTGAAGTTCAGTTGTCGCTAATTCTAATATTTCTTCTTTAGATTTTTCATTAAGATAATCTGCATCGCTAATTACAAGGGTAAGGTGGGTGCTTTTATTAAATACCCAATGCACGGGTGAATCAATCAATCCATAAAACTCGTCGGCGAGATTATTTTCTTTCAGCCATAAATGGACAGTGAGTATGGTGGAATATTCAAAGCTGTATTTAGGAATTTTCAGCGCTGCTATGTTGAGTTTTTCTAATGCAAAAAGCGGTATCGACGAAATAACAAAGTCAAAATCAGAAATAGTCCTTTTATTCGTAAGCAATCTGACTACTTTGTCGTTTTCGATATTTAATTCCTGAACTGATTCAGAGAGTGATATTGATCCGCCGTTTTGTTCGATAAATTTTTTCGCTGGTTCACAGAAAGTTTCACTCAATCCATATTTTGGAAGGATAATAGTTGAAGATAAATTTCCTTTGAAAAATATTTCTTTTAAAATGTCTGTAAATATTTTTGCTGAAGCTTTTCCCGGACCGCAATTTAACGAACCGAGAATAAGAATATTCCAGAATGCTTTACGTGTGTTTTCATTTTGATTTTCTTTATCGAGCAAATCTGAAACTGATAAATGAAGCAGCTCACTCCCCTGCTGGAAAAATATTTTCAGAAAAAATTTAACTATGGAAATTCTTTCTGAATATTTCAGTGCTTTGAATTTAAGGATACTACTCAGCAGATTGAATGGATAAAAGAATCTATCTGCAGAAAGCTGATGAATCTGAAAATTTTGATTTACGAAATTCACCTTAAGATTTTTTTGAAAGATTATATTTTGAAATGCGCCGATAAGATTCAGAAAATCAATTGTGTAACTATAACAGCCCATCAAAATATGCTGACCATTATCAATTACGGTTCGGGTTTTTGAATCTGAAAAGGAATAAGCTCTTCCGCCAAGTTTTGGCGAGGCTTCAATTAATTCGACTTGAAAATTATTTGCGGCGAGAAATGATGCGGCAGAAAGTCCGGCGAACCCTCCTCCTATCACTAAAACTTTTTTCATTAATAAACGAGGCTGTACTTTGCCCAAACACCGATTGCTATTCCCACCTTCTGGATTTTTGAAACTTTAATATTTTTATTGAACACATCATAGTCAGCGTCAATTATTTTATTAAGCATTTTATAGTAAATATGCTGCATAGCCCTTGCTGCAAACATCGCACGTTTATCATCAAGATTAAGATTATTTGTTGCTGCGTCGAAATAACTTTTAGCTCTGTGTACTTCATAAGCCATCAAGTCGCGAAAGTTTTCGTTGTAAACATATCTGATAAGTTCGTCTTCCGAGTAATTAAACTTGGCCATATCCTCTTTTGGCAAATAGATTCGTCCTTTTTCTAAATCCTTTTTTATATCGCGCAAAATATTTGTAAGCTGCAGAGCAATTCCAAGATTTACAGCAAAATCTTTGGTTGATTTATGTTTATAACCAAAAATTTCTATGCACATTAGCCCGACTGTTGAAGCAACCCGATAACAATAAAGCTGCAAGTCATCAAAAGTTAAGTAGCGGTTTTTTTGAAGATCCATTTCCATACCTTTTATCAAATCATAAAAAGGATCAAGCGGAATATCAAACTTGGAGATAATTTTTATTAGTTTATTTAAGAGAGGAAAATCTGACTGCCCTTTGAGCGATTTCTCAAACTCAATTCGCCAGCGGTGTAGTTTTTCATATTTGATTTCAACCGGTTCGTTGCCTTCATCAATAATGTCATCTGTCTGCCGGCAGAAAGCATAGACAGTATTCATTGCATCACGCTTATCTTCCGGAAGAAGATTGAATGCATAATAAAATGAACTTTTGCTGTTCTTCGCTATTTCTTTTGCTTCATCCATTAACAAATGATTTTATGAGTAGAATAAAAAATTCCTTCTTAGAAAGTTTCGGTCGAATAAAAATATTGTAATTATTTTTTTTAATTTTATTTAAAATTTCTTTTCCGCCTGCAATAGTCCATTTGATTTCATACTTCAATCGCCCGCTTAAGTATTCCGAAAGCGGGGTTCCTTCATTAAATAAATTAAATGCCCGTTCAATATTTAACTTTATAAGCGCTTGTAAATTAAGGTTAAAATCTTTTAACTCAAATACTTTTTCTGTGACATTAAATTTCGTCAGTTCATCCTGGGAATAATAAATCCGACCTTTACTATAATCAATCATCGTATCCTGATAAAAATTAGTTAATTGTAAAGCAGTACAAATCTTATCTGAAAGAAGAAATGCTTTTTCATCTCTGATATTATGAAGTTCAAGTAAAAGTCTACCGACAGGATTTGCTGAAAGTGAACAATAATTTAATACTTCCTCAAAATTTTCATATCTGGACTTTACCACATCCTGCCTGAAAGCTTTTATTAGATTTAGGAAATGTTCTATCGATAATTTTCTTTCAGTTATTGTTGTGAAAAGCGCTTCATCAAATTCATCGACAAAATTTCCGTGCATAGATTTCAAAAATCTATGTTCAAATAAATTTAGTCGATTGAGTCTTTCATCAACAGCTACATTACCTTCGTCTGCTATATCATCAGCAGTCCTTGCAAACCAATAAATAATTGCAACGTGTTTTCTTAAATTTTTCTTGATTAGAAAAGATGCAACTGGAAAATTTTCATAATGATTTTTTACGAAGCTTAATGCTTTCTGATATGCTGAATTATGCTCGTACAATGAACTCTCTTGGTCAGTTGAGTGTAATTAATTAAATTCGTGCTGGTAAAATTAAGAATTTGATACGGAAGATTTTCATTTATGTTTTTAAGATGGAATGACTGAACTAAAATAGCACTCACTTAACCATTCCTTTTTTCTTCCTCCACTGACAATCATAGACAAAAAATAAAATGAGTTTAATTCAAGAAATAAATAGACGACGCACATTTGCAATAATATCACATCCGGACGCAGGTAAAACGACATTAACGGAAAAGTTTTTACTATACGGCGGTGCAGTTCAACTTGCCGGCTCGGTAAAAGCAAGAAAAAATCAGCGTGCAGCTACATCGGATTGGATGGAGCTTGAAAAGAAAAGAGGGATTTCAATCACTTCGGCTGTACTTCAGTTTGACTACAAAGGCTTCAAAATAAATTTACTCGATACACCGGGACACGAAGATTTTTCAGAGGATACGTACCGCGTTTTAACTGCTGTTGACGCCGCTGTGATGGTTATTGATGGAGCGAAAGGTGTAGAAGCGCAAACACGAAAATTATTTGAAGTTTGCAGCAGAAGAAATATCCCGATCTTTACTTTTGTAAATAAAATGGACAGACCTGTCCGCGATCCATTAGAGTTGATGGATGAAATTGAAAAAGTTTTAGGCATCGGTGCCTTTGCCATTAATTACCCGATAGGGTTGGGGGACAGTTTTCGCGGAGTTTATGATCGACTTAAAAACCAGATTCATCTTTTTGAAAAAACTGCCGGCGGAAATTTTAAAGCACCTGTAACAATCACTGACATTTCCGATCCATTTTTCAAATCTATTCTTGGCGAAGATGACTATAAAAAATTCACAGAAGAATTGGAAATGATTGGAACCGCCGGCGAAAGTTTTGATGTAAACAAAATATTTAAGGGTCAATTAACTCCTGTCTTTTTTGGAAGTGCAAGAAACAATTTCGGCGTGCAGCTTCTGCTTGATGGGTTTTTAGGCTACGCAGTTCCTCCCACCTCCCGCAATAGCTCAAGTGGGATTGTAAATCCTACAGATGAAAATTTTTCCGGTTTCATTTTTAAAATTCAGGCAAATATGGATCCTCGACATAGAGATAGAATTGCGTTCCTAAGAATTTGTTCAGGAAAATTCACCCGCGATATGCAGGCTTATCACGTCAATAGCGGAAAGAAAGTCAGATTATCTAATTCACAAAAACTATTTGCTCAAGATAGAGAAACAATTGATGAAGCATATCCCGGTGATATTATTGGTTTTGTCGGCAACACTAATTTTGGTATTGGAGATACAATTTCTGAGAATGAAAATATTTTATTTAAAGAAATTCCCCGATTTGCTCCCGAACATTTCGTGCTTTGCCACAATCCTAATCCATCAAATTATAAAAAATTCCGTGATGGATTAGATCAGCTTTTGCAGGAAGGGGTAATTCAAAGTTTCTATCTAAAAAACTCCGTAACCAAAACGCCATTACTTGGAGCAGTTGGTCCGCTTCAATTTGAAGTTGCACAATATCGCTTAGAAAATGAATATGGAGCGCCGTCAAGAATTGAAGCAACAAATTGGAAACTACTGCGTTGGATAGACCCTGCAATTGATGAAGATGAGATTTCCAGATTGTTAATTCCTGCCGGCGCAGCTTGGGCTTATGATCAATCGGAAAGAACCGTTCTTTTGTTAACATCAGAATGGTCAATGAATTATTTTATTGAAAAGAACCCCAAAATAAAATTACAAGACATACCATTTAAAGAGCTTGTAACACAATAGGACTTTGTTTTCATTTCGATCCAACTATCACTAACATTTTCCTCGAATTTGTCGATTATCAGTATGGAATGAGAATTGAATAGCTGCTATTGATATAATAAAGCTTATTCATACTATTTCATAAATCAAAAAAAAAGATTAAAAATGATTACACTAGAAGTTTCCGATTTAGATTTTAAAACTGTTTTTTATGGCGACGTACTCGTTGAGCGTGTGCAAATGCTGCGAGCTACGAAGCGTGAAGCAGAATTTTTTAACAAAAAACTGAATTCTCACATTGAAAAAAATTTAAATAAAATTGTAATTGATCTTAGCCAGTGTGAATTTTTAGATTCCAGTTTTCTTGGTGCACTTGTATTCAATCTTAAATATATCGAGCGCACTGGCGGTGAAATCAAATTAGTCGAACCAGCTAACACATATCAAGAACTGCTCGAAAAAACCGGCACATTTAAAATTTTTAACACATACAAATCAATAAAGGATGCAGTAGAAAGTTTTCGGTATAATTAAACACGTGCTTCCAAGATTCCTCTTTTTCTGCTTCAATTTTTAAAAGACAAACTATTCTGTCACCAACAACCTTCTAAAACTTTCGCTATTTTTCTATACAAAAAAACAGCCTCCCAGGATCAGGAGGCTGCGGCATCTTAAAAAGTAAGGATTTGAAAACTACTTCAAGCCTGCTTTTTATCTTTATTATTTATTCTACTTAATGAGCACCATCTTATTAACTTTTACAAAACTGTTTGAAGTTAATTTATAGAAGTAAATTCCTGATGCGTATTTAGAAGCATCCCAAGAATACGAATATTTTCCAGGAGACATTTGACCACTTGCTAAAGTTTCTATTTCATTTCCAATTGCATCGTAAATCACAAGACTTACTTCTGCGTTTTCAGGAACTGAAAACTGAATCTTCGTTTCAGGGTTAAATGGGTTTGGATAATTTTGTTCTAGTACGTATGAACTTGGCAGATTGTTATCAACTGGTTCTACATTAACAACTCCGCCAACAGCTTCAATCGAGGCTTTTAACAATGCAAATGCGAATGCAGGATTGTGAACACCAAGGCTACGATCTTCCAAAATTACCAGATAATTATATGCAGCAGCTGCAACATTTAAAGTAACAGTTGAATCAATAACAACTTCACCCTCTTCATCAATAGGAAGGAAAGTTGCTAAATAATCGAGAAGACCTTGTATTTCTACTTGCAATCCTTCAGCAACACCGTTACCGTCAAGATCTGCATTTCCATTTACATAATATTTCTTCTCAGAAAATGAAGTGCCTATATCACCATGACATGATGCGCAAGCTTCTACATTGTCATTACCATCAGGATCGGTCATACTAAATGTATGTCCGCCGAACATTGGAATTCCTTCTGCAGTTTCTGATGAGTACATGTGGCAGGATACACAACTATTCTCAGCGTCCATCAGATGGGGAGATGTAGGAAGTATCTGACCGAATGTCCAAACATTACTTGCAGAAAGTACTTCAGCTTGTGGTCCATGATGAGGTCCATAGTGACTGGCATTAATTAAGTAATCATTAACATAAGTAACAGCGTCTCTTCTGCTTTTATGGCAATTCATACAAAGTTTTCCATACCCGCCTTCAGTAATTTCTGTAACACCATCCGATAAAGTAACATCTAATGTTCTTAATTGATGATCAAGTGAAGCATCGTGTGGATCGTGGCAGGTTGCGCAGCCAATTGGCATTTCATTACTGTAGCCGTCCACTAAAGCGATTTTACCACCATTAACCCAATCAACAAATCCTTCGCCGCTATGGCAGGGGGCGCACGAATTTCTATCTTCAGGATAAAGATTCATTCCATGACCTGAATTATCCCACTGCTCGGGGAAGAAATGATGATCACCTGAATCATGACACCAAGCACAGTTTGCAACATCAAGAGGTGCAACCATTCTTGAATCAGTTGTTAAACCGTAGTGTTCACTTCCGGGACCATGACAGCTTTCACATTGTATGTTTGCTAATTTCATTGCGTCAGGATATTGGTTCATCATTAATTCATACACACCAGGATACAAGGTATCCGGAAAAATAAAGCCAAAATCATCGAAGCCATTGTTTGAAGCGTTAGGATCATAGCCAGTAGTATGACATGAAATACAACTTGATGAATAATGATCGCTTAATGTTCCGTCAAGACCTCTTTCCAGCATAGAAGAGTGCCCGGTCAATTTCCAATTATCAAATTTGTAATCGAATGGTTCATTATTGTGGCAGACTACACAGTTAACAGTTCCGTTTTCAACTCCGACAAATAATCCGGCGTTGATAATGATTGTTTGCGTTAATGCTCCATCAGCAAACTGAATTTCATATTTCCCTGTAACATCGGGAGTAAATACTCTAATTTGAGTAGTATCATTTAGGTTTAATAAGTCACCAAGTTCAGCACTTGATCCAGCCGGTTTAGAAAGCAATGTCCAGGTAGGTGTATTAAATACCGTATCAACTGCTTGTCCTTTAAGATAGATTTTAGTTTGAATACCAACATTCATTAGACCATTATACGCGCTTGTGAATATATCCATTGTGTCCACGGTGGCATCACGTGGAGAAATACCATAAGTCTCCAATTTATAAGATTGGGAGAATAAAAAGCTACTGCTTACCAATATTAGTAGTAAAGCAAATAGTAATTTGTTTTTCATTATTAACCTTTCATATTAATTAAGTTGAACATTTGATTTATTAAAATTTATTACAGATTGTACAGCCTGTATTAATTCATTTGGCTGAATTGGTTTTAATGCATAGTAGTAAACACCGATCTGACTAATTTCTTTCCCCAATTCCAGTCCGTCGTTTGAGGTGATAAAAATAATTTTGAAATTTTTATTGATGTCTTTTAAAGATCGGATTATCCGAGCAGAATTTGGTTTTAGAAAATCATCGTCAATAATCATTAGCGAAGGATGAATTCTGTGCACACTTGAATGCACCTCCAATGGATCGTAAGTATCTGAATTTATGAATAATTCATTCTCACATCCATCGGCACTCCGCTGAATTAATTCAATTATTTGAACGTCATTTGTTATTAAAAGTATTTTCATCACTATTATTATGCAATCATAATGCCAGGAAGATTTTAATATAATTTTTATCGGTAAAGCTGTTGTATGATTAAAAGATATCTCTAAGTAAAATAATCGCAGAATAAGTTTTTAATTGATTTAAATTCAGATAATTCAATTTGTGAAAGTGAGATATTTTTGTCTCTGTGCGACAAGGATGGGATAGTGTAATTATTAAAATTTAATTGATTGAGATATGACTTCGCACAAGATTTTACTTTAGCGCTCCGTGTTTTATTCTTTTAAAAAAGGATTAAGTTATTGCCGACAATTATTTAATTTTTAATTGATAATTTTTTAGCTGAATAAAATACTTAGCTTAAGTAAACATTTTCAAATTTCATGGTGCATTAATATTTCTAAAGGGATATAAATCATATGATCCATACGGTGCGAGGCAAGTTCATACTTTTCTCAACTTTATTCATCACTCTTAGTGTTGGGATTCCATTATTTTTCCTGGTTAATCAAATTGATAAAAACTTCGAGCAGCGCTCAAAAGTTATGTTGATGACCACTTTGGATATGCTTCATTACGGTTTGTATCATGTGATGACAATCGGTGAACACAAAGATGTTCAGGGAATTGTTGATGGAATATCTTTAAATACGAGTATAAAAAATTTAAGATTGTACGATCACTCCGGTAAAATACTTTATTCTTCGAATCAAAAAGAAATCGGAACCAACATAAACACAATTGATCCGAAACATGCTTATTTCGAAGAAAGCGAAGAATGGAAAATTAAGTTCTTAAAGAAGGAAGGTTCATTTTCTGCTTCTGAACCCTTGCTTAACAAAGAACTCTGTCAGAATTGTCACGGAGACAAAAAAGTAATAGCCTTTATTGATGTTGATGCCAATTTAACAAAAGCCGAATTACAATTTAATACAGGCGTTACACATATAATGTTTTTAGGTATAGCTGTCACTCTCCTTTTAATCTCAGGGCTTTATATCATCTTTAATAAATTTGTGAACACCCCGATTAAAAAATTTACTGCTGCATTAGACGAAGTTGGACGAGGAAATTTATCGCTCAAACTGGATGATCAAAAGTCGGATGAATTTGGCAGACTGCACAAAGACTTTAATTCAATGGTGACTACAATCAGAGATTCTAAAACAAAACTTGAAGAAATGCACCTTTCACAGCTTCAGCGGACCGATAAATTGGTCACACTTGGCGAACTTACTTCCGAAACAGCACACGAAATAAATAATTTTTCCGCCATCATTATGTCACGGGTTGATTATTTAACACTTGCTCTTCAACACGATCATAATTTAAAAAAATATTCTGAAGATTTGGAAGTAATTCTTAATCAAATAAAAAATATTAATCATATCACCGGCAACATCTTAAAACACAGCAAACAATCTTCAAATCTTATTGAAACAATTGACCTTCTAAAAGTTGTTGATGAAAGTGTTTCTTTATTAAACCCTTTGGTCCGAAAGAAAGATATAAAACTGATTAAAAAATATGATGTCTCCAATTCTTTAATAAATGGAAATTCATTGTTATTAGAACAGGCATTTACAAACTTGATTCTTAACTCTCTTGATTTTTTAGGAAAGGATGGTGAGATAATAATTTCGATCAGCGAAATAAAAGAGGATAAACTTTTAGAGTTAACAATCAGTGATAATGGATGTGGCATCGAAGAAAAATATCTAGACCAAATATTCTCGCCGTTTTTTACCACCAAGACAAAAGAACGCGGCACAGGGCTTGGATTGTATATCGTAAAAAAGATTTGCGATAAACATAACGCTCAGATTAAATGCTCTTCAGTTTTCGGAAAAGGTACTACATTTACAATCTTATTTAAAACGAGATGGTGATTTTATGATTGAAATTTTGATCATTGATGATGAAGAGGAAATGCTAACGAGCTTAAAAAAAATTCTTTCCTTTAAGCCTGAATATAACCTCACCCTTCTTAATGATTCTAACGAAGCATTACAAACAGTTCAGAGCAAAAAATTTGATTTGATTATCACCGATCTTAAAATGAAGGGAGTTACAGGATTAGATATTCTTCGGGCTGCCAAAAATAAATTTCGTGATTCAAAAGTAATCATGATTTCCGGCTACGGTACTATTGAAGCAAGTGTACAGGCAATTAAGGATGGTGCAATTGATTTTTTGGAAAAGCCTTTCACTTCCACAAAATTATTTGATTGCATACATAGTGCTTTGGACAAAGACATTTCAGCCTCAAAAGATTCTGACGACGAGCGCGGTGATCAGAAAAATATTGAGGGGATTATTTATCAAAGCAAAAAGATTGAAGATTTAATTACAGTCATTAAGAGAACTGCTTCCGAAAATGTTACAATTCTATTAACCGGCGAAAGCGGAACTGGCAAGGAATTGTTTGCCCGCGCAATTCACAATCTAAGTCTGCGAAAGAAAAATCCATTTGTACCTATTAATTGCGGTGCACTTCCACCCGAACTTTTTGAAAGTGAATTATTCGGACACGAACGGGGGGCTTTTACCGGTGCAGTTAAAACAAAGCTTGGACTCTTGGAATTTGCAAACTCCGGCACATTCTTTTTTGATGAGATTGGCGACTTGAATCATCCGCTGCAGATCAAACTGCTGCGAATGCTTGAAGAAAGAAAAATACGAAGGGTCGGCGGGCAAAATGAAATTGATATTGACGTGCGTATAATTGCGGCAACGAACAAAAATCTCGAAAAGGAAGTTGCGGAAAAAAGATTTCGCGAGGATTTATATTACAGGCTCGATAGCATAAGGATAAATATTCCTCCCTTAAGGGAACGTCAAGAGGATATTATTCCGCTGGCAAATCACTTTATTCATAATTATTGTATTCGTGATGACAAGCCTGTAAAATATTTTTCACGGGATGCGGAAACAGTTCTGATAAATTATTCCTGGCCCGGCAATGTAAGAGAATTACAAAATGTAATCAGCAGAGTTTATTATCTCAGTACGAGTGACACCATTCAGAAGGATGATCTTCCGGTCAACATGGTTGACGCACAACAAAGTATCAAAAGCGAATTCCTCACACTTCAATATAAAGATGCTAAAGATGCTATCACCGAAAAATTTGAATTAGAATTTCTTACATATCATCTTAAAAAAAATAAGGGAAACATTTCTAAAACTGCCGATGCCTGCGGACTCGACCGTCGTTCAATTCATCGCTTAATAAATAAGTATAATATTATTTATAAAGAAGAAGATTAGACAGCCGGATATTTAATTCTGTCTTTCTATTTGTTATTTCTTTATTAAGAGTCTGCTGCGAAGGAAACAGATATTCTTACCCTGCAGCAAACCAAATCCATCCGAAATAGTTATGTCCCATTTTTTCCCCAACAGTACACTTAATGTCTATAAAAAATATTCATTAATAAAAAGGAGCGACAAAATGTTTCAGCAGCGATTTTTTTTAATCTCAGTCCAAATACTTTTCTTATCCCTCATAATTTTTTATGCAGGATGTGAAAGTAATACTGAACCGTCTTCAACATCGTCACAAAATTTTTCACTAAGTCTTAAGACTCCGGTAAATACTGCCAAGCTTAACGGCGATGTCATTGTGATTGATGAAGCAAAAATTCTTGTGCGTGATTTAAAACTAATATCATCAGTCGATGATGATTCAATGAACGTTGAAATAGGACCGTTTGTACTCAGTCTGAATCTTTCCGGTTCGTTAAACACTTACACTTTTAATAGCGTAACAACCAATTTGTATAAAAGTGTAAAGTGGGAAATTCATAAACCTGAAGACAACGAAGTACCACCCGATCCTGAATTCAGAGAGGGCGAAAGCGGAAATCAAAGATATTCTGTAATTGTTAAAGGAACTTTTAACGGAGCCTCTTTTGTGTATAAGTCAGCTAAAACCTCTCATCAGAAAATAGATTTTCCAGCTCCAATAGAAATTAGTTCTGATCAAGCCATTAATATTACTTTAATAGTTGATCCATATACTTGGTTCAATGATGGTGGTATGTTGTTAGATCCAAATGATAAAAGTAATGAAAATAACATTGACAATTTGATTGCCAGTTCATTTAAAGATGTATTTAAGGATTTTAATCGTGATGGTAATCCTGACTAAAACGAGAAATTTTTATTTCAAGCCCCGTGAATCGGGGCTTTTTCGTTTTAAACAAATCATAAATTTTGATTAGAAGTGAAAGCGATTGAAAGTTATTGAATCCATCACCTATCCGGTGAATGATAAAATGATATAAAATTAAGATACATTAATTATTTACAGTCTCCATGTCCCTTTTTATTAACTCGGGTTACTTATTATTTAAAGCAATTATTGAGTGCAAGCTTAAACATCAGTTAATACAGAAGCTGCCAGAGCCTGCTCGCTTTAAGAAGAATACATATATTATTTGGTAGTTGAATTACTAAAAGGGTGAACTGTTTGTATTCTGAAATTTGATACAGTTAATCGTTTGATGCGATAAAGTTATTTCGATTTTGAAAGTTCTTGTTCCTTAATTAATTATTCAATAACAAACATGTTCGGAGGTCCTATGAAGTCCTTTCTTTCTCAACAGTCGTTCAGAGCTTTAGCTTTAGTTTTCGCTTTAGTTCTGTCAGTCTTTTCCTTAGGGGTTCAGGCACAAAATGATAATGTCTCTGTTTCAATAAACACACTTATTGATCAGGGGGGTTCATCAATGAACTATGAACTCACAGTAGAAAACAGGGGTACGGTAAACGAAAGTTTCGATATGTGGATTGTTGTCACCGGTCCAAATGGTTACAATGATTTAGTAATGAATCGTCACTTTAACTTCAGACCCGGCAGAATCATTATTAGAACCAGACCTTATATGATTCAAGGTGCTGATCTGGGTATTTTTACTTTCACTATCAATGCCGGAACATTTGCAACCGGAACTCTTATTGATACTGACTTTGATACATACACCAGAACTTCCGTAAGCGCCAATGAAGTACAAATCAATAAAGATATTGATTTAACCGGTGTTCCTGATAAAATGATGCTTGTTGCAAACTACCCCAACCCTTTCAATCCATCAACGACAATCAGTTATGGATTAAATGAAGATGCGAATGTTTCCATAATGATTTATAACGCATTAGGACAGGAAGTAACAACATTGGTAAACGCTCAACAGACAAAAGGATTCCACAGTGTAGTTTGGAACGGTAGAGATAACTCCGGTAATCAGGTTACAAGCGGAATTTATTTCTACAGAATGATCACAGGAAATTTTGTTGAAGTAAAGAAGATGTTATTGAATAAATAATATTCTTTATGAGTATTAATCCTATTAGGATTGGTACATAAATAAATGTTCCCTTCATAAGGCAGTCTTAATAGGCTGCCTTTTTATTTATTGATTGTAAATTTCTACACAATTCAAATCTCAGTTAAAACACATTGCGAATCATTAACCTGATAGATAGTACTTTATTGATAATATAACTGAGGTTGATCGATACAAACACTGACATCCGCCTTTCCCTAATCAAGAACATTGAGCCGATTATCTACTGAAAGTGAAAAGCGAGTTAAAGTGTCATTTGTTTTTAACATTAATAATGCTAATTTTTATTTAGGTTGTTGTTACTTTAGGAGCGAATGGCTCTATATTCATAATTAAAACAAAGCAGAAAAAAGGACAATTAATTAAGCATAAAAAATGTCTCTTTTTTCAAAGTTCAGCTACTAATTCAAAAAACAGTTTTAAAAAAAAGGGACGAATCTATGCGAAAACTTATAGCAGTTACATTCACATTTTTTACAATTATTACCTATGGACAGGTTAGTATTGATTGGGTTCAATTTACAAGAGGTGTTTCAATCGCAACAGATAATACAAACAATGTTTATACGGTGGATTACGACTACAATCCTGCAGGTGATATAACATTAACCAAACGAGACACCGATGGAAATTTCCTTTGGTCGGAAAAGTACGATCAGACAGATAATTCAAAGTGGGAAAAAGCAACCTGGGTTGCTGTAGATAACTTAGGAAATGTTTATGTCAGCGGCACTCTAATGTCCGGCTATTCGAACCCTGTAAATGCTGCAAGTATATTGATGAAGTTCGACACAAATGGAAATTTAGTTTGGCGAAATGTTTATGAAAATTCATTCGATGGGTCGTACACAAAAAAATGTCTGATCGACTCCGATAATAATATCTATGTTTTAGGAATGGGAAGTGGTCCAGCAGGATTTGTTACAAAGGTGAAAAAATTTACGCCGGAAGGTTTAGCCTTATGGACTTATTACGACGCCGATGGAATTGGTGCGCCAATAAATTTCAAGTTCACACCCGATAATGGTTTGGTAATTACAGGCAGAGCTATTTTTGGCAGTGTAAACGGCTATGCAAAAATTGATTTAGACGGAAATAAGATTTGGAGTTTCCCCGGAGTAAACAGCCTAACCATTGGGGATTCGGATGGAGATGAATTTGGAAACACTTACCTTGTACATGGAGAATTTATAACTAATGGCGGAACTACAGTTAAAAAAATATCTCCCACGGGAAGTCTAATCTGGTCAAATAACTATTCATTAGCCGGTTTCCGCGTCGAAGTTGGAACTGATAATTTACCTGTCGTTTGTGGTTTCCCGAATCAGAATAGTGTCGGTTCATCCTTTATAAAAATAGATGGCAACGGCAACACGGTATGGTTTAATCCTGATGCAGATGGAACTTATGCACTGCTTTTACATGCCCAGTTAATGATGGATCAGTACAATAATATTTATCTGGCTGCGGGCACTTTGTTCGAAATGGCAGTATGTAAAGTAAACAGTGATGGAACATCTGCTTACACAATTACAACATCAGGAAGTTATGCGAACGCATTTACCCTCGGAAGTGACTATTCAGTTTATGTCGTGGGGGGAACAACCGCAAAGATTAATCAAACTATTCCCATCTCAACGGTAATGCACGTTGGTGCACAAACTGTGACAAGAGAATTATCCGGCAGAGCTAAATACCGCGGTGTTGATCAGGTTTTAGTTTTGGATGAAAATAATCAACCGGTTGCAGGCGCTACTGTAAGAGCTAATTATACGGGACCAACAAATGGACGAACTTCTGCCGTAACAGGAGCTGATGGAATTGCTACTCTTTACAGCAAGTTTATGCGGAATCCAGTTGGAACCTGGTGCTTCGAAGTAATCAGTCTTACTAAGTCTGGCTTTACCTACGATCCAAATGGCAATGTAATTACAACTCAATGTGAATCCGCTGAAATCTTAACGAAAGAATTTTTTGAATTAACAGAATATACTCTGGAAGCTTATCCGAATCCGTTTAATCCTACAACAACAATTTCTTTCTCGATTCCTGAAACAGGATATACATCATTGAAAGTGTATGATATACTTGGAAATGAAGTGGCAAATCTGGTTAATGAAGTAAAGGATGCCGGGATTTACAACGTTCAGTTTGACGGAAGTAACCTTACAAGCGGTGTGTATATCTATCAGCTACAAACCGGAGAATATACTGCTACCAAAAAGATTCAAATGATAAAATAATTAATAAAAAAAATAGGGAGATATTAATGTCACAAATTCACAAGTTGTTTATCGCCTTACAAATATTTCTAATAACAGGATCACTGCTTGCCCAACCCGAGTATTCCTGGCGTTATTATAACACTGGAAATACAGGAATTCAGGGCGATTATGTTGAAGCAATATGGGTTGATCACGATGGAGATCCATACATTGCCGGTTATACCCCGGGTTGGGAAGAAGGAGGTTTTGCAAAATATATTCAATCAGAAAATAGGTGGATTAATTATTCTAATGTTGACTACCCGGTAATTGGAGATATTAACGATGTCGGTTCATCCCGTATAAGTGACATAGAGGAAGATGCTAGCGGAATATTATGGATGGCTACATGGCGCGGAATATTAAAATTTGATCCCGCAGTAGGTGCAAGTTCATTGGAGTTTTTTGGCGCAGATAATTCCTTGCATCCCGGCGGCAGAACGATTGATATAGCAATTGCGCCTGATGGATCAATTTGGGCGGGGGTATTATCTGTAACCTGGGGAGGCGGCGGTCTCGTCAATTATGATCCGTCAACGAATTTATGGCGTTATTGGTACTATGGATCTACGGCTAACAACTGGCCAAGTAATATAGGTGTATGTGAGAATGTTTCAGTACAGGAAAAACCTGCCGGCGGCTACATTGTGTGGATTGATGGTGAAGGCTGGAATACTATGATTACTTTCGATAGTGATACGCAGCTATTTACATTATTGCCGCAGAATCTTGACCCCGGAGAAGTTGTTTCTTTACCTGGGAATGAGTGTACTGATTCGGCAAATAATTTATGGGCGCTAAGATATACGGGCACAGCAAGTATTTATTCACTCGATTACAGAACTCCTGCCGGTGAATGGATAACACCCTCCCAACCTCAATCAAGCTATGAAAACGATATTTATGCATTTAAAGCATATGAAGACGGCAAGGCGCTGCTTATTGATGGGAACAGTAATGTCTGGCAATTTAACGGAACCTCATGGCAAAACTATGGCATTTGGCGGGAAGGTGGTTTTTCCTACGGGTTAGATATTGACGCTAACGGGAATGTCTGGGCAAGCGGAATTGGCGGTGCTGCAAGAAGAGATGCACAAACAGGTATTTGGCAGCGCTATCGAATAACGAACTCCTCACAAATTACATACTGGGTTGAAGACATTTCAATTGATGCTGATGGCAGTGTTTGGATGGCGGGAAATGCTGGACCCGGAGTTGGAGGTTTTGAAAAATTTGATGGTGTTAGATGGATTGGTTTTAATAATGAAAACTATGATTTAGGTTACCCTTTCCCTTTCCCGACAGATAATACAGAAGTTATTTACTATCGCCCCTCAAATGGAAATATCATTATCAATCCAATGTATAACTTTTTACACGCCTGGAATGGAAGTAACTATACATCACTTAATTATCCATTGGACCGTTCTAAAGGTGTCATTGAAGATTCGCAAAATAGATTGTGGAGCCTTGGTGAGTACTACAATCTTTCCTACTTTAATGATACAGGCAACAACTGGACTGCAGTTCCTTTTATGGGATGGGGTGCAAATATCATGAAAGATCCAGAAAGACCAGGAACGATTTGGGCTTGCTCGGGTTATCAGGTTTTAAGAACTGATGGTGCATATAATTTTTCAAAAGTAGTAGATGATTTTTCTGAGCTTAATCCACAAAGTGATTTTCTATCAACTGTAGTTCCTTTGCCTGATGGATTTGCATGGGTTGGGACTAATCAGGGACTTGCAAAAGTAAATGCAAACACTGGAACATATCAATTTTACGCCCCCTCTAATTCACAAATTCCTGGAGAAAGTATTACTCCACTTGCAGTAACACCTGACGGCAGATTATGGTTTGCAAACTTTGGAAGTACAACAACTTCAACTTACGGCTTGTGTTGGTTTGATGGAACAGAATTTGGAATTTTCCCACAACAACAAATTGGAGGTTTGCCGCATGCTCAGATTTATGATCTTGAAGTAAAAAACATTCAGGATGGATATGAATTATGGATCAGTTGTGCTAGCAGAGGTGCTGCGGTACTAACAGTTACAGGCACAGTTATTCCTGTCGAACTTTCCTCATTTGAGGTTAAGACTCGGAATAATATTGTGGAATTAATCTGGTCAACGGCGACTGAAAGGAATAACAGCGGGTTTGAGATTGAGAGGAGTCAA